>JAIRRK010000026.1 GCA_031256015.1 Dysgonamonadaceae bacterium | reverse complement strand
CCATGTTTTTCCAAGTGCAGAATACATTTGTTTGTATTAACAACTTGCTTTAAGTCGTAGTTTTTCTCGGAAAGAAAAACGAATGGAGAATCTTTGTAAAAGCAGCGATAAATATCGGTCGCTTCTTCAACGGATAAATCGCAATTCGTATAGACGTTCGCAAAAATACCTCTGGAAAAGTTTCCCCGTATCGGGATGAAATTAATGTCTTTGTCGAAATCGGGTTGTAATTGAAGAACCGATTCCCTTATTTCTTTCAGGTGTTGATGCTCGAAAACTTTGTATACCGACACATTATCGTTCCTCCAACTGAAGTGAGAAGAGAAAGTCGGTTTAACTCCGGCTCCCGTCGATCCGGTGATAGCGCTCACATGAACTTCATCTTTCAACAAGTTCTTGGCTGCCAATGGAAGTATAGCCAACTGAATAGCTGTGGCATAGCATCCCGGGTTTGCCAGATGATTGGTTTTTGTGATAGCCTCTTTATTTAGTTCAGGTAATCCATATACAAAGCCTTCGGCTGTGCTTTTATGACGGTAATCGGTAGAGAGATCGATGATTTTCAGCTTGTCGGGAATGTGATTGGTTTCAATGAACTTTCGACTGTCTCCGTGAGCCGAACATAAAAACAGCACATCGATGGTATTCAAATCATAACTATCAGCGAATTGGAGATTGGTATCTCCGATTAATCCTTCGTGCACATACGTAATATCGTTCCCGGCGTTACTGCTGCTGTGAACAAATTCGATTTCAGCCGAAGGATGATTGATTAATAACCGAATCAATTCTCCGGCTGTGTATCCGGCTCCGCCGATTATACCTGTCTTTATTTTCATTTCTTATTTTTCTTTTGGACGTTAAAGTATATTTTTGTCGGAATCGCCGTAATCTTGGTGAATCCTTTTGCATCGTCGGCGGTCCATGCTTTATTGATTTCTCCGTATTCGCCGAAATCGGTTTTCATCAGGTCGAAATTGCTTTCGACTCCGACCAAAGTATAACGATAGGGTTTCAATTGAATGATAACCGTTCCGGTTACATTGCGTTGAGAACTTTGCAGAAAAGCTTCGATGTCGCGCATCACGGGTTCGAGGTATTGAGCTTCATGTAAAAACATTCCGTACCAGTTTCCGTTTTGCTCTTTCCAATACTGTTGCCACTTGGTGAGAGTATGTTTTTCCAGCATTTTATGGGCATTGATAATCACCAAAGGAGCCGCAGCTTCAAATCCGACACGCCCTTTGATTCCGATGATTGTATCGCCGATGTGCATATCGCGGCCGATAGCATAACGAGAAGCTCTTTTTTCGATATCTTGAATTGCTTTCACTTTATCGGAATAAGGCTTTCCGTTTACGGCTGAGATTTCTCCTTCCGTAAAGGAAATCGTTAAAGTTTCCTCTCCTTTTTCTTGTAATTGAGAAGGATAAGCTTCCTCCGGCAATGTCTGATTTGATTTCAGCGTTTCTTTCCCTCCAATACTCGTTCCCCAAAGCCCTTTATTGATGGAATATTCCATTTTCGTGAAATCAGCCTCAAAACCGTGTTGTTTCAGATAATTAATTTCGTAATCACGAGTAAGAATCATATCTCTGGTGGGAGTAATAATCTCTATATTCGGAGCAAGCACGTCAAAAGTCAAGTCAAAGCGAACCTGATCATTTCCGGCTCCGGTACTTCCATGAGCGACGGCATCCGCTCCGATTTCTTTCGCATAATTAATAATTGCAATTGCTTGAAAAATACGTTCAGAGCTTACTGAAATAGGGTAGGTTCCGTTACGAAGAACATTCCCGAAAATCATGTATTTGATACTTTTTTCGTAATATTCTTGCGTAATATCCAAACTGATATGTTTGACAGCCCCTAATTTATAAGCGCGTTCTTCCACTTTTTTCAGTTCGTCTTCGGAAAAACCACCGGTATTAGCCAAAGCCGTGTAGACTTCATAACCCAACTCTTTCGATAGATACATTGCACAAAAAGAAGTATCCAAACCTCCGCTGTATGCCAAAACAACTTTTTTCTTTTTCATTATATATATGTTTATTTACTTAATTCTTATTTTTCTGTTTTTCCGGATTGAACAACATGGCTGTACAGATGCAATATCTTCGATTGGTTCGCAGAAGAACATCGTAATTAACACAACCTTGACAACCTCTCCAAAAAGCCTCATCGTCAGTGAGTTCGGCAAATGTTACCGGAACATATCCCAGTTCGGTATTGATTTTCATTACTGCCGCTCCGGATGTCAAACCAAACAGTTTGGCTTCCGGAAACATTTTCCGAGACAACTCAAACGACTTTTCTTTTATTTGCTTAGCCAATCCATGACCTCGAAACTTTTCGACTACAATTAATCCGGAGTTTGCGACATATTGTTTATTTCCCCAGCTTTCAATGTAGCAAAAACCGGCAAATTCATTATCGACAAATGCAATGATAGCCTTTCCTTCTTTCATTTTCTGTTCGACATATTCCGGTGTTCGTTTGGCAATTCCGGTTCCTCTTACTTTTGCGGCCGCTTCGATTGTTTCCAAGATAACGGTCACATAAGGGATATGACTTTCGTCCGCTATGATAACTTTTATATTATTCATTGTTACAGTTCAATCAATTATTCAACAATAAGTATTGATTTGGGAATTAATAAGGTTAATGCCTCTATAATTTCATTTTTACTGAATCCTTCTTTCGGAACGAGAAGAATCGTATCGTCTCCGGCAATGGTTCCCAATATGGCATGTGAAATCCGACTATCAATATCGGAGGCAATCCCCATTGCATAGCCCGGACGAGTTTTAATCACTGCTAATTGATGAGAAAAGGCCAAAGAAATAAATCCTCTGTTTATCCATTCATCCGGTTCCTTCGTTCGTTTGTTGTCTTCGGAAGGAGATACTGTATAAATATAATTTCCCTGATTATCAGGAGATTTAATTATTTTTAATTCTTTCATATCTCTGGAAAGAGTTGCCTGAGTAATCTCAAAGTCTCTCTTTTTCAGTAAAGAAAGCAGCTCTTCCTGATTATTTAAGCTATGGTTTTCAACCAAATTTAAGATGGTATTTAATCTTTCCTTTTTGGATTTCATTGTATAAATATTCTTCCGGATGCAAAATTATAGAAATAAATTAAATAAATATACATTTTTCTTGTATTTTTATTCGAAAAATATAAAGCAAAGAAAAATAGATGGGGTTTACTTTATAAATGTTAAAGATTTAGATAAATCATTTCTATTTATTACTTTCGCAAGTGGAAAATAAAATAAAGAATGACATCTTTCAAAGTACAACTGCAAGTAATTCTATTTACATTTATCCTATTTGTTTTTTCTTTGCAAGTCTTTTCACAAGAACAGCAGGAGCAAGAATTGGTGTCTGTAATCGGAACAGGCGACATCATGCTCGGGTCCAATTATCCTTCCGATGCGGAACTTCCACCGTACGACGGCACGCAATTGTTTAGTGAAGTAAAAAATATACTGCAAAATGCCGATGTTACCTTCGGAAATTTGGAGGGTTGTTTTCTGGATAAAGGCGGAAATGTGAAGAAATGCAAGAGTAAATGCTATTTTTTCCGTATGCCGAACCGTTATGTAAATCAGTTGCTTGATACGGGATACGATGTGATAAACATCGCGAATAATCACATGGGAGATTTCGGAGAACCCGGACGAAAAAATACGGTCAAAGTTTTGCAAGAAGCGGGTCTCAATTATGCCGGACTGAAGGATGTTTGTGAAACATCGCGTTTTGAAATCAATGGAGTAAAATACGGCTTTTGCGGATTTGCTCCCAATTCCGGAACAGTCAAAATCACGGATATAGCGTATGCCCAAAAATTGGTAAAGGAATTAGATAAAGACTGTGATATGGTTATTGTTTCATTTCACGGAGGAGCCGAAGGCAGAGAATACAACAGAGTCACTCGCCAAACAGAGACATTTTTGGGAGAAAACAGAGGAAATGTTTATGATTTTGCTCATGCTGTGATTGATGCCGGAGCCGATATTGTTTTCGGACACGGTCCTCATGTCGTGCGCGCTGCGGAGTTATATAAAGATAGGTTCATCATCTATAGTTTGGGAAACTTTTGTACATCAGGAAGTTTCAATATTCGCGGAATAAGCGGATATGCTCCCATGGTTAAAGTGTATACCGATAAAACCGGGAAATTTGTGAAAGGAGAAATTATTTCGGCTTTACAAAAAGATAAAACAGGACCGGTGCTTGATTCTGATAACAATGCAGCCAAAGAAATAAAACGATTAACAGAACTTGATTTTCCGGAAACCAATTTATTAATTTCCGAAAGCGGATTGATTGAGCGAAAAGATGAAAAAATTACTCAACAAGAACTTGAATTTCTATTTAAAAAAATGGAAGATGAATATTCTTCCAAAGAAAATCGATACGATTATTCTTTTATAGATATTCTTTCTCAAAAAGGATATTTGGATTCATCGTCCCGGATAACGGCACAGGAAATTATCGATTTCTCCAAACAGTTTATCGGGAAACCTTACCGCAGAGGCTCAAAAGGTCCAAATTCTTTCGACTGTTCGGGATTTACATCTTATATATTCAAAAAATTCGGATACCATTTGAGTGGAGCTTGTGTATCTCAAATTCATCAGGGGAAGCAAGTGGATAAAAAAGAATTGAAAACCGGCGATTTGATTTTCTTCAAAGGAAGAAATGCCAAATCTTCTCGTGTCGGACATGTAGGAATTGTAGTTGATAACGATGCTGACGGAAACCTTACATTTATTCATGCGAGTAGGAGAGGCGTCATCATCGATAACTTGGGTAACTCGGCCTACTATCAACCTCGCTACGTAGCAGGAGTAAGAGTATTACAAGGCAATAGTTAAAAAAAAGAA
>JAIRRK010000022.1 GCA_031256015.1 Dysgonamonadaceae bacterium | reverse complement strand
TTAGCTTTATTGATTTCCAATAATTTCACGTTTACGTTGCGAGGAATTTGGTTACATAAGCGAAGAGCAATGGGACTTCCTCCCATGATGGTTATTTTTTGAATATCAATATCTTCTTTTCCGGCCAAAGTTTTAACGGTATCAATATATTCCGGTATTGTCATAAAATAAACGATGTCTTCGGCTAGAATTTGATCGTATCCCGACGGGATAATGGTATTATGATTTCGGTTGATAGCAACAATATGATAGATGCGATCAGCATTACCTAATTCATACAAATGTTTATTCACCAAAGGAGCATTTTGTCGCACTTTAACTCCCGGCAGGATTAATTTTCCTTGGGCGATATCCCACCATTGCCGCGCCCAAGGTTGTTTCAACGCGCTTACGATTTCTCGAGCGGCCAATGTTTCCGGACAGATAAGAGAATCGACTCCGAGGTTGATGAATAATTACAAATTTTTTGGAAGAAGATATTCATCGTTATCGATACGGGCAATGGTCTTTTTGGCTCCCATATTGTGAGCCAACATACAAGCTGTAATATTGGTTGATTCTTCCGGTGTGACGGCAATAAACATATCCGCCTTTTTAATGCCGGCATTTTCCAAATCGGCGATGGAGGTTGGATTTCCCTCTATGGTCATGATTTCGTAACTGTTTGGGAAATTCAGTTTTTCGTCGTTGGTATCCATTAATACAATGTCCTGATCTTCTGACGACAGGAGTTTTGCTAAATGCGTACCTACTTCACCGGCTCCTCCGATAATAATTTTCATTTTCGGTTTATACTTTTTGTATTAAAACTTTCCTGATGCTGTCTGCATCCATGCCGCACAGTTGATATAGTTCGGGAATAGAACCGTGAGGAATATATTGATCCGGAATCCCTATTCGATGTATTTGTACCGTATATCCGTTTTCGGTCATGAACTCGGCAACGGCACTTCCCAAACCGCCTTTAACGGTTCCGTTTTCAATCGTGATTATTCGTTGATAGTTTTTGCCTATTTCATGTAACAGTTCTTCGTCGATGGGTTTAAGAAAGAGCATATCATAATGGGCGGCATCCATTCCATCGGCTTTGGCTTGTTCTATGGCTTGTTTTGCGATATTTCCGATAGGGCCGATACTGATTACCGCAATGCCTTTCCCTTCTTTTAATTTTCGGCCTCTTCCTATCGGTAACGCTTCAAAGGGACGTTCCCAATCTTTTAACTCACCTTTCCCTCTCGGATATCGAATCACAAATACGCCTCTATCCGGTTGAGTGGCTGTGTACATTAAATTACGAAGGTCAATTTCATTCAGCGGGGAAGCTATCGTAATATTCGGGACACATCTCAAGTACGCCAAATCCAAAGCACCATGATGAGTAGCTCCGTCTTCTCCTACCAATCCGGCTCTGTCTAAACAGAGAACCATATTCAAGTTTTGCAATGCGGCATCGTGGATGATGTTATCGTAAGCCCGTTGCATAAACGACGAATAGATGTTACAAAAAGGCAGCATCCCTTCCTTAGCCAATCCGGCCGAAAAAGTAACGGCATGACCTTCAGCTATTCCCACATCGAAAGCTCTCTCCGGTATTTCGTTTATTAAATACGTCATAGAGCAGCCTGTAGGCATAGCCGGAGTGATACCTACAATTTTATCGTTTTGTTTGGCTAATTCAACCAAAGTATGTCCGAACACATCCTGATACAATTGAGGTTCATCTTTTGAACGTTCAAAGATCCGTTCTCCCGTGAGTTTGTTAAATTTACCCGGAGCATGCCAGACAATGGCATTTTCTTCGGCCGGTTGAAAACCTTTTCCTTTCTTTGTAAGAATATGCAATAATTTAGGACCTTTCATGTCCTTAATATCATTCAGGATTTTTATTAATCCATTCAAGTCATGCCCATCGACAGGTCCGAAATATCGAATATTAAATCCTTCAAATACATTGTGTTGTTTAGTAAGTAAAGCTTTTAAACTGTTATTGAAACGAAGGATAAGACCCTTACTTTCTTCTTTGATAATTCCGTGTTTTTTGAAAAAGTTATAGAGTTTATACCGAATATTATTATAAGTCTGAGAAGTAGTAATGTTAACAAGGTGTTGGCTGACTCCTCCTACCGGTCGGTCGATAGCCATGTTGTTATCATTCAGAATAACAAGAAGATCGTTGGGGTCGGAAGATACATTGTTCAATCCTTCAAAAGCCAATCCTCCGGTCATAGAGCCATCACCGATAACAGCTATTATTTTGCGTTTTTCTTTTTTTATCTGAGAAGCGACAGCCATTCCCAATGCTGCCGAAATAGAGTTTGATGCATGTCCTGCGATAAACGAATCGTATTCACTTTCACTCGGATTGGGAAAACCGCTGATTCCGCCTAATTTCCGTAAAGTTTTGAATGACTCTCTCCGTCCGGTCAATATTTTATGTCCGTATGCTTGATGTCCGACATCCCAAACAATCTTATCGTATGGAGTATTAAACACATAATGGAGAGCTACGGTTAGTTCCACACTTCCTAAGCTTGATCCGAAATGCCCCGGGTTTTCAGCCAATACTTCAATGATGTATTGTCTTAATTCTTCACACACCGACTTTAATTGGTCAAGTTTCAGAGTCCTTAAATCTTTCGGAGAATTTATATCGGATAATAAATGATATTCAGCTCTTTTCGACATAACTAAAATTTTCAGCTGCAAAGTTACATGAATTTTTTAAATTCTTCATAAACAAACGAAAATGAAAAAGAAGAAGCATTGTTAAAAAACAAGGAGAATGGTTTTGTTTTGAAGAATTAATATCAAGGGTTCCTTCACATTTATCTTGATATTTAATAAGCCGACCTCTCTTTTCTTTCCGCTTTGAACGAATTGTTGAAATACGGAAAGTTAAATTATTAAAAAATAAAAACCTTTCTTGGTAAGAGTTGTTCTTATAGGTGTAAAGAGTGTTATTTCATTAGTTAATAAGTGTTATTTCATTAGTTAATGCTTAAAGGTTAGTTATTTATTATCTGAGGAGATTGGCGAAGTGATTCGACAATCTCTTTTTTTTCGTAAATATTATTCCTATTTCTTTGCAGCCTTGCGACAAATTGTTATTTTTGTGGTGAAATTCGCCTTAAAATATGACAGAGGAGCAAATGCGATTATTATCTATTTTTGAAACTCGGGTTCGTCAATTGATGTTACTATGTGATGATCTGAGAAAAGAAAATAACGACTTGAAAGTCAAGTTGCAAATGCTTGCTTTGGAATGTGAAAGTGTAAAATCGGAAAACAAAACAATAAAAGCAAAGTACGATACTCTGAAAATGGCTCAAGTCGTTTCTTTCGAGAAAAATGATTTAGAAAAAGCCAAAGCCGGAATATCTAAATTAGTGAAAGAGGTCGATAAATGCATCGCTTTATTAAATGAATAAAAGATGTATGGACGAAAAATTTAAAATACAATTAAAACTGGCAGATAAATACTACCCTTATGTCTGTAAACGTTCAGAAGAAGGAAAAATAAGAAAAGCCGCAACGAATCTCAATAATAGGATTCTCAAATACAGTTCGCATTATTCAAATGCAAATTTTGAATTAATCGATTTATTGACTTTAGCAGGATTCCAATTTTCATTAGAAGTTTTGGAAAGCGATAATAAGACAGATGTTTCTCCTTTATTTGAAAAAATAGAATGTTTGAATAAAGAATTAGAGGAATACATCCACTCTTTCAAATAAAATATTGTATTTTAACTATTTATGCACACTAATTGCTTTTGAGTTTTGCTTGAATGCATTGGCGGTGCGTTTTTTATTTGTAGAGTAAGGAGACGATCTTTAGTAAATTATATTTATTTAATTTTAATATCAGTTATGGTAGAAATAATAATTACAGCAATAATAACTCTATTATTCGGAGTCGGCATAACATGGTTCATATTCAGTAACATGGCTAATGTAAGGAGTAAAAAAATAATAGAAGATGCAAAAAAAGAAGCCGAATCAATAAAAAAAGACAAGCTATTGGAAGTAAAAGAGAAATTTATTTCAATGAAAGCCGATTTGGAAAAACAAATCAGTTCGAGAAGTTCAAAGGTTCAATCGCAAGAAGCTAAATTGAAGCAGCGTGAAATGATGATGATGCAAAAACAAGAAGAAGTTCAGAAAAAGAACAGCGAATTGGAAATTGCACGAGATAATTTGGCAACGCAATTGGAAGTGATAGAAAAGAAAAAACAAGAGCTGGATAAAATACATAAATTGGAAATTGAAAGATTGGAAGCTTTGTCTGGTTTGTCTGCCGAAGAAGCCAAAGAGCGTTTGGCTCAATCGTTAAAAGATGAGGCACAAACAGCTGCCTCTGCGTACATTAATGAGATAATGGAAGAGGCTAAGATGACAGCCAATAAAGAAGCCAAAAAAATTGTTGTTCAATCGATTCAACGAGTAGCTACGGAAACGGCAATAGAAAATACGGTAACTGTTTTTCATATCGATTCCGATGAAATAAAAGGACGAATTATCGGTCGTGAAGGGCGAAATATTCGCGCGTTGGAAGCAGCAACGGGAATTGAAATTATTGTGGACGATACACCGGAAGCTATTATCTTATCGGGATTTGACCCGGTACGAAGAGAAATAGCCCGTTTGGCTTTGCATCAATTGGTTCAGGATGGACGTATTCATCCGGCTCGAATTGAAGAGATTGTCAATAGAGTCCGAAAACAAGTAGAGGAAGAAATCGTGGAAACAGGAAAAAGAACGGCAATTGACTTGGGAATTCATGGATTGCATCCCGAATTAATTCGAATGATTGGACGTATGAAATACCGTTCTTCTTATGGACAAAACTTGTTGCAACATTCCCGCGAAACAGCTAATCTTTGTGCAATTATGGCTTCGGAATTGGGATTGAATCCGAAAAAAGCCAAAAGAGCCGGCCTGCTTCATGATATAGGGAAAGTTCCCGATGATGAGCCGGAATTGCCTCACGCTATCTTGGGGATGAAACTGGCTGAAAAATATAAAGAGAAAGCCGATATTGTAAATGCAATAGGAGCCCATCATGATGAAGTGGAAATGACAAGTTTGTTGGCTCCGATTGTTCAAGTTTGTGACGCTATATCGGGAGCTCGTCCGGGAGCAAGAAGAGAAATCGTAGAAGCGTATATCAAACGTTTGAACGATTTGGAACAGTTGGCGTTATCTTATCCGGGAGTTCTGAAAACGTATGCCATTCAAGCCGGACGAGAATTGAGAGTTATCGTCGGTGCCGATAAGATAACCGATGTTGAAACAGAAAGTTTATCCGGTGAAATCGCTAAAAAAATTCAAGACGAAATGACTTATCCGGGACAAGTGAAGATAACGGTTATCAGAGAAACCAGAGCTATCTCATTTGCAAAATAAATACATGAATATTGTAATAATAGAATATAATGCCGGAAATATTTATTCGGTGGTTTATGCCCTGAAACGATTGGGAATCAATCCTGTAGTAACTGCCGACAAAGCTGAAATCTTGTCGGCGGATAAAATAATTTTTCCGGGAGTAGGGGAAGCGAAAACAACAATGGATTATTTGAAATACCATCAATTAGATCAATTGTTGATTCATATAAAACAACCTTTGTTGGGTATTTGCTTAGGTATGCAATTGATGTGCAAATCTTCGGAAGAAGGAAATGTCGATTGTTTGGGTATATTTGATGCTCCGGTTTTGAAATTTCATCCCGAAAAACATGAAGATAAAATTCCCCACATGGGATGGAATACAATATCTAATTTGAAAAGCAATTTGTATAAAAATCTCACGGATAACGAATTTGTTTATTTTGTTCACAGTTATTATGTGCCGATAATCGAAAATACAATTGCAGAAACAAATTATATCGGAAACTTTAGCGCTTCCTTACATAAAAATAATTTTTATGCAACTCAATTTCACCCTGAAAAAAGCGGAAAAACGGGAGAAAAAATTTTGAAAAATTTCTTGGAACTTTAACAACCTGTTTCATGGGCATTTGTAAAGAAAGAATATTAAATAAAAATCCATTTTTCACAATAGAATTTGTCAAATGATAGAAATTATTTCGGCTATTGATATTATTGACGGCAAAGCTGTTCGTTTGTCTCAGGGAAATTATAATCAGAAAAAGATTTATAACGAAGATCCTTTGGAAGTAGCCAAAATGCTCGAAAATCACGGGATAAGACGTTTGCATATCGTTGATTTGGACGGTGCTAAAGCTCATCGAATCATTAATTACAGAATCTTGGAAAGAATCGCTTCCCGAACATCTTTAATCATTGATTTCGGAGGAGGATTAAAGTCTGATTCCGATTTGGAGATAGCCTTTGAAAATGGTGCTCAAATGATAACCGGAGGAAGTATCGCCATCAAAAATCCGGAAATATTTCAACGTTGGATTGATAAATACGGAGCCAATCGAATCATACTCGGAGCCGACTGTCGGAATCGTAAAATATCGGTGGCCGGATGGACAGAGGATACGGAAGAGGAACTTATCCCTTTTATTGCTCATTGGCGTAAACGAGGAATCAGTAAAGTAATTTGTACGGATATAAGTAAAGACGGAATGTTGGCCGGCCCCAATATTGAACTTTATAAGGAAATAAGAACTTTTGACCCGGAACTTTATTTGATAGGCAGCGGAGGAGTAAGCGAATTACAAGATATTGAAAATTTGGAAAAAGCTCATATTCCGGCTATTATTATAGGTAAAGCAATCTACGAAGGTAAAATTCAATTGAAAGATTTAATAAGATTTGTGGAAAATCAAGATTGATATATGTTAGCGAAAAGAATAATTCCTTGTTTGGATGTAAAAGACGGAAAAACGGTTAAAGGCGTTAATTTCGTTAATTTCCGCGATGCCGGTGATCCGGTTGAATTGGGAAAACAATACAGCGATCAAGGTGCCGACGAACTGGTTTATTTGGATATAACTGCATCGCATGAAGGCAGAAAAACTTTTTTGGATTTGGTGAGAAATGTAGCGGCCCATATCAATATTCCGTTTACAGTCGGAGGAGGAATTAATGAGTTAAACGATGTGGATAAACTGCTGAATGCGGGAGCAGATAAAGTCTCAATTAATTCTGCAGCCATAAGAAATCCGAATTTGATTGGAGAAATTGCTGAAAATTTCGGTTCACAAGTTTGCGTAACTGCTATTGACGCCGCTTGTGTGAACGGTAAATGGATTTGCTATCTGAACGGAGGACGTGTTCCTTCGGATAAGGAATTATTTTCATGGGCTAAGGAAGCTGAAAACAGAGGTGCCGGGGAAATTTTATTTACATCGATGGATCACGATGGTGTAAAAACAGGTTATGCAAATGAAGCATTAGCCCGATTATCCGACTTATTGAAAATCCCGGTTATTGCATCGGGAGGAGCCGGAGAAAAAAAACATTTTAAAGATGTATTTCAGTTGGGAAAAGCGGATGCGGCCTTAGCTGCCGGCGTTTTTCATTTTGGAGAAATTAATATCAATGAACTGAAAGACTATTTGAGAAAAGAACAACTGATTGTTCGATAGACATAATAATTAAGAATACGAACGATGAAACTTGATTTTGATAAAATGAACGGATTGATTCCGGCAATTATTCAGGACGATCAGACAAATAAAGTCCTGATGTTGGGTTTTATGAATGAAGAAGCATTGGAAAAAACCCAAGAAACGAGAAAAGTAACTTTTTTCAGCCGGACAAAAAATCGCTTATGGACAAAAGGGGAAGAAAGTGGAAATTTTTTGAATGTGGTTTCTATTCAAGAAGATTGCGATAACGATACTTTACTGATAAAAGTAAATCCCGTCGGACCGGTTTGTCATAAGGGAACTGATACTTGTTTCAACGAAAAAAATGCGGAAGATATGATGTTTTTAAAATATCTTCAGGATTTTATTGTTCGTCGTCGTCAAGAAATGCCGGAAGGCTCTTATACCACATCGCTGTTTAACAGCGGAGTCGGACGGATGGCTCAAAAAGTAGGAGAAGAAGCCGTTGAAACAGTTATCGAAGCAATGAATGGAAACGATGAACGCTTATTATATGAAGGCTCCGATCTTTTATATCATTTAATCGTTCTTCTTACTTACAAAGGATACCGAATCGAAGATTTGGTGAATGAATTGAAGAATAGACATAAATAAACCGATATTAATCCCGAAATTTCATGAACGAAGTATTGATTTATTACAAAGATGTAGAGTTGTGCAGAAGGGATAATATCATTCTGCAAAATGTAACATTTACTCATCATAGAGGGGAATTTCTTTATATTATGGGAAAAGTGGGAGCCGGAAAGAGTACATTGCTGAAAACTCTTTACGCTGAGATGCCGGTGGAAAAAGGAGAAGCAATGATTTTTGATTATAATCTTCGGAAAATGAAAGAAAAGAATATTCCTTTACTTCGTCGGAAAGTCGGAATCGTATTTCAAGATTTCCGGTTATTGTCGGATCGTTCTGTTTATAAAAATCTGGAATTTGTACTCCGGGCTACAGGTCGGAAAAATAAAAATGAAATCGAATCTCGAATCAATGAAGTGTTGGATAAAGTCGGAATGATTAAAAAAGGATATAAATATCCTTACGAATTATCGGGCGGAGAGCAGCAACGAATTGCGATTGCCCGCGCATTGTTAAATTATCCGGAAGTCATTTTAGCCGATGAACCTACCGGAAATTTAGATGTTGAATCAGGATGCAAGATTGTTCAATTACTTCATGATATTTCAAAAGAAGGAACAGCCGTGATTATGTCGACGCATAATCATCATTTGGTGAACGAATTTCCGGCTAAAGTCAAACAATGCAAAGACGGTGTGTTTTCCGATTGTGATAATTAAATCTTAATTTTTTGTAATCTTCGGGATGTTTTTTATCTTTGTAAGCCCTGATTCAAGATGTTATAGCGTAAATTTTAAACGAAAAATCAAATGAAAATATTAAAGTTCGGAGGTACTTCGATGGCTTCTGCTTCTAAAATGAAAGAAGTTGTTCGATTGATAAACAAGGAAGAAGGTAAAAAAATTGTTGTATTTTCCGCTTTTTCTAAAACGACCAATACTTTAATTGAAATTTCAGATTATCTCTATAAAAAGAATGTCGATGCAGCCAATGAAATTATTAATCAGTTGGAAGCCAAATACAATCAATTGATTTTGGATGTATATGTTGACGAATTTTATTTGAATGAGGCTCAAAATCTTATCTCATCTCATTTTCAATCGATTCGTGCTTACACAAAAGATTTATTTACCTTATTTGAAGAAAAAATCATTTTGGCTCAAGGAGAAATTTTGTCTTCCACGTTGATGTATCTTTTAATGAAAGAACAAAATCGGAATGTGGTTCTGATAGATGCCTTGAGTTTCATGAGAACAGATAAAAATTTCGAACCCGATTCGACTTATATAAAAGAAAAACTTCAAAAACAATTAGATGCATTTCCTGATGCTGATATTTATGTGACGCAAGGCTATATTACTCGCAATGCTTACGGTGAGATAGACAATTTGGAAAGAGGAGGAAGCGATTTGACGGCTTCCCTTATCGGTGCCGCCGTTCAAGCTGAAGAAATTCAAATTTGGACGGATGTGGATGGAATGCAGAACAATGATCCTCGGTATGTGGAAAATACTTCTCCCGTGCGACGATTATTATTTGAAGAAGCAGCCGAATTGGCTTATTTCGGAGCGAAAATATTACATCCTACTTGTATTTTGCCGGCTAAATTAAATAATATTCCGGTCCGCTTACTAAACACCATGCAGCCTGAGTCGCAGGGAACACTGATTTCCAATAAAATGGAAAAAGGAAAAATGAAGGCTGTGGCTGCGAAAGACGGCATTACCGCAATTAAAATAAAATCAGGAAGAATGCTTTTGGCTCACGGCTTTTTAAGAAAAGTCTTTGAAATATTTGAAAACTATCAAACATCAATCGATATGATTGTTACCTCGGAAGTAGGAGTTTCGGTTACTGTGGATAACGAAAAATACCTCGCCGATATTCTGAACGATTTGAAAAAATACGGAACGGTTACGGTTGATGAAAAAATGACAATTGTATGTGTTGTAGGCGATTTGGAATGGGATAATATAGGTTTTGAATCGAAGACTGTCGGTGCGTTAAAAGATATTCCGGTACGCATGATTTCTTACGGAGGAAGCAACTACAATATTTCGTTTTTGATTAAAACAGAAGATAAAAAAAGAACATTGCAAGCTTTGAGTGATAATTTATTTAAAAACTAAATAGAAAGATGAAAGATTATTTTCCCGTCGATAAATTGAAAACATTAGAAACGCCGTTTTATTATTATGATATGGATTTGTTGAGAAAAACACTGGAAACGGTTGTCTCTGAATCCAAAAAATACGATTATCACATCCATTATGCAATAAAAGCAAATGCGAATCCTCGAATTCTTTCTGCCATCAGAGAGAGCGGTCTTGGTGCTGATTGCGTGAGCGGAGGTGAAATTCAGGCTGCTTTGAATGCCGGTTTTTCTCCGACGAAAATTGTTTTTGCCGGAGTGGGGAAGGCCGATTGGGAAATAAATTTAGGATTAGATAAAGATATTTTTTGTTTTAATGTCGAGTCCGTTGCCGAATTGGAGATCATCAATGAATTGGCTCAACAAAAGGGGAAAAAAGCCCGCATTGCATTAAGAATTAATCCGGAAGTAAATGCAAATACGCATCATCACATTACAACCGGAATGAAAGAAAATAAATTCGGAATCAATCTGGACCAAATTGACAGTGTTTTAGATAAATTGGAAACTTTAAATTCAGTTCAGTTAATCGGATTGCACTTTCATATAGGTTCTCAATTAACGGATTTGCATCCGTTTCAGGCGCTTTGTACCCGAGTAAATGAATTGCAACAAAATCTGGCAAAACGAAAGATAATAGTCGAACACATTAATTTTGGAGGAGGCTTAGGAATTGATTATCAATATCCGAATCAAAATCCGATTCCTGATTTTAAAGAGTATTTCCGGATTTTTCATAAACACTTTAAACCGTTCCCGAATCAACAAATACATTTCGAGCCGGGACGCTCCATTGTCGGACAATGCGGAAACCTGATTTCCAAAGTCTTGTATGTGAAAATCGGAAGCGTGAAAAAATTTGCGATTCTTGATGCTGGATTTACCGAATTGATTCGCCCGGCACTATACGACGCTTATCATCAAATAGAGAATATCACTTCGGAGGAACCCAAAGAGACTTACGATGTTGTCGGTCCGATTTGTGAGTCATCCGATACATTCGCTAAACAAATCGATTTGAATAAAACCCGAAGAGGAGACATTTTTGTCCTTCGTTCCGCCGGAGCTTATGGTGAAATCATGGCTTCGCAATATAACTGTCGGAAACTACCGAAAGCATATTTTTCTGATTTATTGTAAATTAAGATGATGATTTATTTAAGCACTGAGAATATAATCCTGATTTCCGCTTTACTTTTGTGTCTGATTTTTCAACTGATATATTATTGGGGATATTTAATTAAACCCTATAAACATCAAAAAAAAATACGGAAAAAGGAAATAGACAAGGAAACGTGTCAACCTCCGGTATCCATTATTATTACCGGAACCAATGAAGCTCGTAATATTGAAGCCCATTTTCCCGCGATATTGGAACAAAACTATCCGGAATATGAAGTGATATTCGTGGACAATGCATCGACTGATGATACGGAAGATGTGTTGAAACGTTTCTCTCATATATACAAACATTTGTATCATACGTACATTCCGGCCGGGTCGAAAAATTTGAGTCGTAAAAAATTGGCTCTGACATTAGCAATCAAAGCGGCAAAATACGATGCCTTATTGTTTACCGAAGCCGATTCTATTCCTTGCTCTCCCGATTGGGTGAGTAGCATGGCAGCTCATTTTTCGGACAAGAAAAAAATAGTCTTGGGTTTTACCTATTTAAATCAATCTTTTTCAAAATACGTTGTTTACGATTATTTTTTCTCGAATCTTCAAATGTTGTCGTTGGCATTGAATCATCGCACTTATATGGGAAATGGTCGAAATCTGATGTACAGTAAGCCATTCTTTAATGAGCAAAAAGGCTTTTTGCAATCCGGTTTTTTGGATGCCGGAGAGGACGATCTTTTTATTAATCAAGTAGCAACGAATGATAACGTTGCTGTGGAATTATCTCCCGAAAGTATGGTGACATTTGATTTGCAGAGTAAAAAAATATGGGAAGAAATGAGGATTGTTCGAATGATTGCTTGGCGATTTTATAAAAAATACTCCGTTTACTTTTGGCAAGGGGAAAAAATCACAAGAGTTTTGTTCTATTTTTTACTTATAACTTCATTAACATTCTTTGCGTCAACGTCCCAATGGATATTCGCCGGCATTGCGACGGCTTTCTTTCTGATACGGCTTTTCTCGCAACAATTTGTTTTGATGAAAAGTGCAGGATTATTTAAACAACCTAATTTTTATTTTTCTGTATTATTTTACGATTTTATACAGCCTTTTGTCGATAGTTATTTTTACTTTTACGTTTCTCGCGAAAAGAGGAATAATTATTATAATTGGAGATATGAAAAAAGATGATAAGGATATTTTTAAAGAATTTCAAGATTCCTTAAAAAACTTGGACGGTACTTTGCATGTATTGGACGCTTCTATTCCGATTGAAAAGCAAATGGAATATTTCAATTATTCCGATTCTGTGAGAAAAAACATGGAAAAAGGAACCGTTGAGAATCAAATAATAATCTTAAATGATGATTATTCGTCAACCGAAGAAATTCAATACGCATTGACTTTTTTGGCTGTTTCGGGTGATGTAAAAGCTTATCGGGCTTTGGAAATTTACACGGAAAAAAACAAAGACCATCTGAACGATTGGGCAATATTAGCCATGATGCAAGCTCGAATTACGTTGGAATCAGAATTTTCGGAAGAAAAACAAATCTTTATCTCAACCGGTTTGGGAGGAAAAGACGGTAATTTTCGGTTTTATTCTTTTTTCAAATCAAACAAATTAGTGCCATTTTCAGCTTATCAAAAAAGTTTAATCGAAAAAGAATTTCCCTTTTTTATAGAAAAGTCGGAAGGAATTATTGAAGAAATCAAAATAGAAGATAATTACTTCACCCTGATATTTTTAATCAATTTACAAATAGATATCAGAGTTGTATTGCGAAAGGTAATTGATGAGTGTAATCAATATGGAAATTTCATTGATACCCGTTTTGTCATTACCAATGTGAAAATTTACAGTAGAGAAGAAATTGAAAAAGAATTGCTGAAAGATGAAGAGTAAGTTTTTTTATTCAAGCTTTGTATATTGATGCAACAAGCGGTTGGACTTCATTGATGATTGCATTCCTCTTTTTCGGAGGAATTCAGTTATTAACAATCGGCGTTTTAGGGAAATACATAGCCATTTTATTCGATGAAGTAAAGGAAAGACCGGAATATATTATAAGCGATATCATTAATAAGGAATAAAATATTTGTGAAATACTTCGGAAAAGACTATATTTGCGAGCGGAAAAATCAACATTAATAAGATATTAATTCAAAAAAATAAATTAAGTACAGATGCAAAATAAAGGACTTGTAACGTTTCTCGCTGTTGCACTTACATTAGTAAGTTTATTCTATTTGTCGTTTACCGTTGTAACGAATAAGTATTATAATCAGGCGAAAGAGTATTCCGGAGGAGATCCGAGATTAGAGACTCAATATCTTGATTCTCTTGCTAAAGAAAAAGTTTGGTTAGGTTATTCCCTCGAAAAATGTCGGGCTTTGGAGATAACATTGGGATTGGACCTTAAAGGAGGAATGAATGTGATTGTAGAGATTGGAGCTGCTGATGTGTTGAAATCTTTGTCGGATAATAATCCGGATCCGATTTTCAATCAAGCTTTGGATAAAGCAACAGAACTTCAGGCTCGAGGTCAAGATTTCATGACTTCCTTTTCAAACACTTACAGAGAGTTAGACCCCAATGCAAAACTTTCGGCCATTTTTGGTACCTATGAATTGAGAGACCGGATTAAGCCCCAAAGTTCGAATGAAGAAGTAGTTGCTTTATTGAAAGAAGAACTTAAAACAGCTTATTCCAATTCATTTAATGTCTTGCGTAATCGTATTGACCGATTTGGCGTTGCCGCTCCGAATATTCAAAACTTGGATAGAGACGGCTTGATTTCAATTGAGCTCCCGGGAGTTAAAGACCCTGAACGTGTACGCGAACTGTTGCAAGGAACGGCAAATCTTGAGTTTTGGGAAACTCATTTAGAGTCGGAAATTCATCAAACATTGATTAGTGCAAACAACATTATTCGCGATTCCATTCAAACCGCTCGTCAACAAGCTGTTTCCACGGAAAATGTTGCAGCCGAAGACACCGTACAAAACATTATTCCCGAAAATTCACAATGGCCTTTGTTCGCTTTAATGGGATTGAATCCTACTCAGCCCTACCAATCTCCGGTTGTGGCGATGGCCGGAAAAAGCAATATCCCGAAAATCAATGCTTACCTCGAGAATAGAAAAGTAAAAGAATTACTGGATGCAAATAGAATCAGTCTCAAATGGACAGTTAAGCCTCGTACGGAGGAAAGCGATATTTATGAATTGGTTGCGTTGAAAGTGAATTACATCGACGGAAAGCCCAAGCCTGTATTGAGTGGAGATGTAATTGCCGATGCTTCCGACCATTTCGGACAATACTCCTCCTTTGCGGAAGTAAGTATGACTATGAAGAGCGATGCCGCCAAAGTTTGGGCTCGCTTAACAAAAGACAATATTAAACGTTGGGTTGCCATTGTCTTGGATAATGCCGTGTATTCATTTCCTATGGTTCAAGTCGAAATACCCAATGGAACTTCCTCCATTACAGGAAACTTTTCGCCTGAACAAGCGAAGGACTTAGCCAATGTGTTGAAATCGGGTAGAATGTCGGCGCGGGCAAACATCGTACAAGAAGATATAGTAGGACCTTCTTTAGGTCAACAAGCAATTAATCAGGGATTTATTTCATTTATTATCGCCCTGATTATTTTGATGCTGTATTTGATGGTGGTGTACGGCGTGAAACCGGGTCTGATAGCAAATGGAGCCTTGTTGCTTAACTTATTCTTTACTTTAGGTGTCATGGCATCGTTCCATGTTGTTTTAACGCTGTCGGGTATTGCCGGTATTGTGTTGGCATTAGCCATTGCCGTAGATGCAAACGTTTTGATTTATGAACGAATAAAAGAAGAACTGCGCGGAGGAAGAGCCTTGAAGAAAGCCGTTGAAGAAGGATACGGAAAAGCCTTTTCCGCTATTTTCGACGCGAACTTGACATCTCTTCTTACCGGTATTATTCTGTTGTTGTTCGGAACCGGACCAATTAAAGGTTTTGCTTTCACTTTGATTATCGGTATCTGTATATCGTTCTTTACGGCAGTCTTTTTAACACGTTTGACTTACAACTCGATGTTGTCGAAAGGTAAATTATTGAACCTCTCTTTCACGACAAAAATATCCAAGAACTTCCTGATTGATCCCAAGTTCGACTTCTTGAAAAAGAAATCGCTGACTTACATCATATTGGGAGCTATCACCGTTTTATGTATGGTCGTATTTACATTTAGAGGATTGAATCAAGGTATCGACTTCACCGGAGGGCGCAATTTCGTCATCCGATTCGACCAACCCATCAATACCGTTGAAGCCCAACAATTATTGGATCCTTATTTTGAAGATCATACGCCAAGCATAATCACCATAGGAACGACCGATCAAGTTCGGATTTCGACAAACTTCATGATTGACTCGAACGACCCTCAAGTTGATTCCGAAATTCAGAAAAGAATTTATGACGCGTTGAACGTTTTCTTGCCGGAAGGAACCACTTACGAGCAATTCATCGACCGAGACAAAGGATACATTCAAAGTCAGCAAAAGGTAGGGCCAAGCATTGCCGACGATTTGAAAACAAAGGCGGTTTGGGCGGTATTATTCGCCGTAATCGGAATCGGATTATACATCCTGCTTCGTTTTAGAGATTTATCGTTCTCGGCAGGTACCATTATTGCTCTGACTTTTGACGCCATATTCATTTTGGGTATGTACGCCATTTTGTGGGGATTCGTTCCTTTCTCGTTGGAAGTTGACCAAACATTCATCGGAGCCGTATTAACCGCTATCGGATATTCGGTCAACGACAAGGTGGTAATCTTCGACCGTGTACGCGAATACTCTCAATTATATCCGAAAACAGATAAATACGAAGTATTCAACGGTGCCTTAAACTCGACATTAAACAGAACGTTTAATACTTCTTTCAGTACATTATTGGTATTAATAATCATATTCTTTTTTGCAGGTGATGCACTTCGCAGTTTCTCTTTCGCAATGATTTTAGGTACAATAATAGGAACCATTTCCTCTTTATTCGTAGCTTCTCCGATTGCGTTTGACTTGCAAAGAAGAAAGAAAGTGAAAAAATAAGATAAACTCTATAAACAAGAAAGAGGCGTTTCGTCAATGAAACGCCTCTTTTTATTGCGCTTTCCGGGACACGTTTATCCCGATCCGCTTTCGCTTGACTCTCCTTGCATGATGACTGCAATGCCCATTGCATCCTAAATGCAACCTCCGTTGCATCCTAAATGCAACCTCCGTTGCATCCTAAATGCAACCTCCGTTGCATCCTAAATGCAACCTCCGTTGTAATCACATTGCAACCTCCGTTGTAATCACATTGCAACCTCCGTTGTAATCACATTGCAACCTACGTTGTAATCACATTGCAACCTCCGTTGTAATCACGTTGTAACCTCCATTGTAATGTAAATACAATTCTAATTTGTTGGATTCCCGATAGGCCACAGCTGCGCGGTGGGATGGGTGGGGGTG
>JAIRRK010000206.1 GCA_031256015.1 Dysgonamonadaceae bacterium | reverse complement strand
TTGAATTCTAAATTCTTTATCTTTATAGGTATTATAAAAAAGATCAGAAGCTATCTTTTTATAAAACTCGACAGTTATGTTTTTTATGTCTGCTTCTGTCACGCCATCTCTGAGCTTGGAGCATGAACTGTTTGTAAATATCGTGCTTGCATCGAATTTATCCGCAGGCTCTTGATAAAATTCCATTTCGGCGCAACTGGCAAAGAATTTGTTGGAGGAGTCTGTTAATCCTGTCTTCACACGAAATTCGATTGATGTCACTCCCTCAATCGTACTCGGGAATCTAATCGCGGAAGCAGAATTGCTTCCTCCAAAATCGTACTCTCCAAGCTTGGTTGCCGTTGGCTCAGTTATCGTTGTATAATATACCTCCAATTCGCCGAAAACACCATTGGATCCTCCGTCCGCACGAGGATAATAAACCAAATAATCCAAATCTGCTTCATTAAAGAAGAATTTCAATACTATCGGAGGAGTTGCTCCGTTCCAATCTGAGTGATAAATAGTTGTATAATTATCGTCAAACGCCCGATTAATTTCTTCTCCGCTATGGGTAGAAGATGCAGTAGCACTCGTCGGCTTAATCTTTATATCATTAGGGAGGTTGTCAATCATCGATTCATTTGTAGGAATAGCTGTTAAAAACATATCCTGCCCTTGCAACGAAAATCCGAGTGTTAAAAGAATCACACTCAAATATAGTTTAATATTTTTCATAATCTATTTTTTTATCTAACTAAAACTTTAACTGTCTTTCCATTAACCGTAACGAAATAAATTCCTGTTTGCAGATAGCTGTTTTTAGCTAACTGAACGCCGGAAATATTTCTCACAATATAATCATCGCTGCCTTTCACTATAATTCTGTTGTTTTCCGAATAAACCCGTACATCCGTATTATTATCATTCGGATTGTTTATGCTTGTTATCGGTAATTCATAGTCGTTTACATTGATAAATGTCCAAGCGAAACCCGTATTCAAACTTTTTTTCGGATTGTAAATATCGGATGATCCTTCACTTGCCGAAGCAGCATTCATATAACGGATAATTCCATTGTCGGCTACCCCTTTGAGTTCAAACTGATCGCCGTTTATAAGTATGGTTTGCCATCCGTTACTGTCATCCAATTGACCGGCCGGTTGTACATAAAAGAGGCGATTGAGAATCACATCCGTACCGATAATCTTACCTGTTGCTTTATTGATTAAATGATATTTTTCCACTGCGGAATCTGCTTTTTTAACAAATTTCCAATATTGGTTTTCATTGGTTTTTACTATTGAGTCCAAGCCGAATGTAATTTCCGGGTCAGTCGGGTTTGAATAAGCTGTTACGCCTCTCTCTAAAACACCGTCTTTTGCCGTTTTGATAAAGAACCAAGTTTCATTCGCACCCTCACTCGCAACCGGTGTATTTTCTTCTTTATATTCCAAGAACCTGAATAACGCATTAGCGTCATTCTTTTTCGCTTCCATTTCAAACATGATAACAAAATTTCGGGCAGTGGCGGTTGACTGATACGCAAATTTAGCTCCGGAAACTCCTTCAGTCGGTTCGGTTACTATCTGAAGAGTATAATAGTCTCCACTCTTCGCTAATCGCCATTTTGTACTCGGTTCTCCGGTTACCGTTGAAACCACACGAATACGCAATTGTGTGTCATAGACAACATCCAACTGCTTGTTTGTTGCTTTATTAAACACATACATTTGAGAACCGCTTTTCTCAATTCTCCATAGTTGTTGATTTATGGTGGAGCGATCCAAAGTTTCCGCTTTTTCACGGCCGTAAACACGTCCGTTATCGTCTAAAGTGAACACAAGGTCTTCACTGACCCCTTCTCCTTGCACCTGTATATAATACCAAACCGGATTTTCCGCCGTGCTGTAAGAAGGTTGTGCATACAAACTTATGCTGAGAAATAGACTCAACATAAGACAAATCATAAATTTTAATTTTTTCATGGATTTTTACTTTTTTAAGAAAAGATCAAATGCTTTTCACACTTGATCTTTTCGTCATTTTAAAAACAATAATTTATTCTATATCGACTGTTTAATAAGAAGGTAAATACCAATACTTCTCCTCCTCCAACTTACTTGCAGCTGAGGGATTTTTCTTAGCTACCCGCGTTGTCATAATCTCCGGACTTCCTCGCCGTATTGCAAAACGCATTAAATCGTGAAAGCGATTTCCTTCGAAAGCTGTTTCTAAAGCTAATTCGTCCAATATCAATTCTTCCACACGATTTATGCTATCTGTTTTTTCAGTCAAAACACCTAAAATATAATTTAACGTATCCTGTTCCACGCTACCGCTTCCTCGTGCGTGGATTCCAATTGTATTATCTACTTCATTTTGAGTGAGGAATCTAAAATCCAAATAAGAAGGTTTATTTTCTCCTCCGACTTCGTCCAGATTAACACGCTTCGGATCAGCTAAAATATTTTCATTTAATCCATACTTCAATACGGCAAAAGCGACAGAAGGTTTTCCTAATTGATTAATCGCTTCCGCGAAACGCAAATACAAGGTCGGTACGCGATAAAGGAAACCTGTATTTTGGTCGTATTTGTTAATGTAAGGAATTGTATCTCCCGCCTCACTCACTGCCACATTATAAGATGCTCCCGAAGGGCTATTGTTATAATGAGTAATTTTCCCTCTCAAATCACCCAGCCTGTTCAAAACAGTTTTTGAGGCTTCTATATAGAACGTATAAGGAGAGTTACTCCAGTTATCCATTGCTACTTTAGAGGGAGCCAATTTATATTGGGCACTCGTTCCTGTTCTTTTAACCTCTACCAAGTCTCGAATCCGATTTGATACCGGTCTGTCGATATAATCTTTCATTAAAGTATAAGCATCTCCGGAGGTAGGATTACTAAATATCGACGACCAAGAGTTGGTATAGACTGACCCTAGTTCCGCTCCTTCCGGGTCAAGTAGCCATCTGAATCTATCAGAAGGAACAAGTCTTCTGGCCGGACCTTTTCCCGATATCAAATTATGATAGTGGAGCGCTGCATTTTCATAGTCTTGTTTCCACAAATACAAATCTCCCAATAAGAACGAAATAGGGAAAACTTGATATCTATCAGAAACAATATAAGCAGGATATTCCAAAAATTCGTAGGGTGCAATATCCTTTATCAGTAAATCAGCTATCTCCTGAAGATCAGACTCTTTGTAATATTTATTCATATCCTCTACCGTCAGTATCGGTTCTGTTATGTAGCATGCTTTTCCATAATTCAGAACCAACTGCAGATAGGTCCAAGCTCTGATTCCTTTTACGACAGCATATTCTTGCAGTAAAATTCTACGTCCTCCTACCATCAGGGTCGTATCCACTTTATTAATAAACAAATTACAATTATTTATTACGGAATAATATTCTTCGAGAGTTAAATAGGCATTTCTTTCTCTGCCGGAATAATCGATATCCTGATAATCAATATTGTATATTTCTCTCAAATCTTGATCCGCATTTTCAGTAACAATATCCATTAAGTCAGCCCTTAATTCTCCTAAAACAATGTAACGGTCATTGAGTAGTCGGAGTTGTTTCAGTATTCCCAAAACAGTACTGACAGTGTCACTGGGCGAATCTATCCGACCATCATCCACACCTTTGTAACGATTAGTATCTACGTCTAACATATCGCTGCACGAGGAGAAAAAGATTCCACATACTAAAACGACGGATGCGAATATTTTATGTATATTTTTCATATCTAAATATTTTTGAGCTAAAAGATTATAAATTAATTTTCACTCCCAGCAAATAATTTCTACCTTGAGGAGTTAATCCGTTATCGATTCCTTGGAATAAGGATGAATTACTCATTGAAAATTCAGGATCGCTTCCCAAATACTTTGTCCAAGTGTACAAATTATTAACGGTACCCCAAACAGTAATTCCTTGTATATAAGAAAGTTTCAATGGGATTTCGTAAGACAAAGCGATGGTTTTCAAACGCAAATAAGAAGCATCTTCAATCCAACGATCAGAGAATACATTGTTTCCTGTCGGGTCGCCATAAACAGCTCTCGGAATATCTGTTTTTTGTCCTTCCGTTGTCCATCTGTTTAATAACGCCGTTGATTGATTATAGAATGTCGCTCCCGATTCCAATTGAGAACGAAGATAGTTATAAGCATCATTTCCATAAGAATAGGTAAAGAAGACATCCAAAGCAACTCTTTTATAGCGGAATTTCGTGCTTATATTTCCATAAAAATCAGGATTGGGGTCACCAATAATTTGTCTGTCTGCACTATCAATTATGTAATTTCCATCCAAATCGGCAAAATGAATGTCTCCTGCTTGATAAGGAAGCCCATTTGCCGTTTTTAGTCCGGCCGGCACATCTTCCGATGTTGCAAAGACACCTTGTGTTTTATATCCGTAGAAAACGCCCATCGGTTGTCCCACTTGAGTAAGTATCGATCCATTTCCAATTACGGCCGTTTCATAATTTCCATTCGCCAAAGCAACCACTTTATTTTTGTAATGGCCCACACTTGCTCCTAATTCCCAAATGAAATTACGTGTATTGATTGCTTTTCCGGTCAAAGCCATTTCGTAACCGTTATTCTTCAATTTTCCGTCATTCGCCCAATAATTTTTGAAACCGGTAATTGATTTCAAAGATTTCAGAGCCAATAAGTTGTCGGTAGTACTTTGAAAGAAATCGGCAGTAAAGGCCACTCGTTCATCAAACAAGTGAACATCCA
>JAIRRK010000004.1 GCA_031256015.1 Dysgonamonadaceae bacterium | reverse complement strand
TATGCCTCTTATGTCATCACCGACCGCGCTGTTCCCCATATTAATGACGGATTAAAACCTGTTCAACGCCGTATTCTTCATGCAATGAAGCGAAAAGATGACGGACGTTATAACAAGGTTGCCAATATTGTGGGAGAAACCATGCAATTTCATCCTCATGGCGATCAGTCGATAGGCGGAGCTTTGGTACAATTGGGACAAAAAGATTTGTTAATTGACTGTCAAGGAAACTGGGGAAATATTTTAACGGGCGACGGTGCCGCTGCCCCTCGATATATCGAAGCCCGATTATCTAAATTCGCATCGGATGTTGTTTTTAATCCGAAAACAACCGAATGGAAATTATCGTACGACGGACGGAACAAAGAACCCATCACTCTTCCGGTTAAATTTCCTTTGCTGTTAGCTCAGGGAGGAGAAGGTATCGCTGTCGGATTACAATCCAAAGTACTTCCTCATAATTTCAACGAGCTATTGGATGCAAGTATGGCTTATTTGAACGGAGAAGATTTTTCCTTGTATCCCGATTTTCAAACCGGAGGATATGTGGATGTTTCCAAATACAATGACGGCGAAAGAGGAGGCTCCGTAAAAATCCGCGCCAAAATTAATAAAGTAGATAACAAAACACTTGCGATTACTGAAATCCCTTACAGTAAAACAACTTCTACTTTAACCGAATCGATACTGAAAGCGAATGAAAAAGGAAAGATAAAAATCCGAAAAGTAGATGATATGACAGCCAAAGAGGCTGAAATTGTTATTCACTTAGCTCCGGGAGTTTCATCGGATAAAACAATAGATGCTCTTTATGCCTTTACCGATTGCGAAATAAGCATATCGCCCAATTGTTGCGTCATTGAAGATAACAAACCTCGGTTTATGAATGTTTCCGATATTCTGAAACATGTAACGGACAATACCTTGTGTCTGCTGAAATTGGAACTGGAAATACAGAAAGGAGAGTTGCAGGAAACCCTTCATTTTGCTTCTTTGGAAAAAATATTTATTGAAGAACGAATATATAAGGATAAAGAGTTTGAAAATGCCAACAGCATGGATTTGGCTTTGGAACATATCGATAAAAGATTAACTCCTTATAAAGAGCAATTTATTCGCGAAATAATCAAAGAAGATCTTCTTCGTTTGATGGAGATTAAAATGGGGCGTATTCTTAAATTCAATAAGGATAAAGCCGATAATTTGATTGCATCGTACAAATCTCAAATTGAAGAGATTAACTATCATATTGAACACATTGTCGAATATACCGTCAATTGGTTTTCCAAACTGAAAGATAAATACGGAAAAGATCATCCGAGAAAAACCGAAATTCGCAATTTCGATACAATTGAAGCAACGAAAGTAGTGGAAGCCAATGAAAAATTGTATATCAACAGAGAAGAAGGTTTTATCGGCTACGGATTGAAAAAAGATGAATATGTATGCAATTGCTCCGATATTGATGATGTAATTATCTTCTTTAAAGACGGTAAATACAAGATTGTCAGAATTAGCGAGAAAATGTTTGTCGGGAAAAATATTCTCTACCTGAGTGTGTTCAAACGAAATGATAATCGAACAATTTATAACGTAATTTATCGCGACGGGAAGTCGGGAAATAGCTACATCAAACGTTTTGCCGTAACCGGAGTATCTCGGGATAAAGAATACGATTTGACTCAAGGAAAATCCGGAAGCAGGATTCTTTATTTTTCGGCAAATCCCAATGGAGAAGCCGAAACGATTAAGGTAATCTTAAAACCCAAGCCCCGTCAGAAACTACTTACTTTCGATAAAAACTTCAGCGATATTGCTATCAAAGGCCGCAGTTCGATGGGAAATATCCTGACAAAAGCCGATATTCATAAAATAACACTGAAAATAAAAGGAGGCTCTACGTTAGGAGGCCGTGAAGTCTGGTTCGATAAAGATGTTTTACGGGTAAACTACGACGGAAGAGGCGAATATTTGGGAGAATTTCATACCGATGATTTGATATTGGTTATTTTGGAAACCGGAGAATTTTATACGACAAATTTTGACTCAAGTAATCACTATCAAGGACAAATAAAACAAATTGAAAAGTTCGACTCCAATAAAATATGGTCAGTTGCTTTGTTTGACGCAGACCAACAAAACTTCCCTTATCTGAAAAGATTTGCTTTTGAAGCGAGTAATAAGCGACAAAGCTTCATCGGTGAGAACTCCGATTCCAAGCTTATTCTTCTGACCGATACGGTTTATCCCGGAATAGAAGTCGTATTCGGAGGAAACGATTCTTTCCGCGACCCGCTTGTGATTGATGTGGAAGAATTTATCGGAGTAAAAAGCTTGAAAGCCAAAGGAAAACGAATTACCACATTCGAAGTGGATTCGATTAAAGAAATTGAGCCTGTCCGATTCCCGGAATCGGAAGAAGACAATATCACGCCGCCCGATATCGAAATAGAACCGGAAGAAGAAGAAACCCCTCTTTCCGATTTACTGGATGAGATAACCGGACAAAAGAGATTATTTGAATAGAAAAATGAAAAGAAGTTCTTTGGCAGCCTTATTTTGCTTGTTCTTTTCTGTTTCGTCTTTTGCTCAAGAACAAGACAAGGAAGTATTTGCCAAATATCGTTCAACAAAGATCGGAATAGGGCCTGTCGAGATATACGATTCTTATTTATCCCCTTTAACATACAAAGGAACAGATATCGGTCTAAGTTATGAAACCATTCGAAAAACTTCTTTATGGGATGGAAAGGTCTATTCTCAATCGTTAGCGAATCTCAACTTATCGGTTTCTTCCAATCCGACCAATACGGCGAAAAACCGTACCGTTCTTTTGGATTATAATTTCGGATTGTTCTATCGATTCAACCCTCTGAATAATTTGCAACTGTTACTCGGAAGTCAGACGGATTTTCTATTGGGAGGGATTTTAAATTCCCGAAACGGAAATAATCCGGCGACGGCGAAATTTCATTTGGGATTGAATTTATCCGGAATTGTTTCCTATCGGTTTAAGATTGGGGAACAAAATCTCTTCTTACGTTATCAATTGAGTTTCCCTTTTGTGGGAGCTCTTTTTTCTCCTCAATACGGACAATCTTATTATGAAATAGGATTGATTGATTCGAAATCTATCTTTCATTTTTCCTCGCTCCACAATTATCGGACAATGAAAAATCTGTTTTCCGTGGAAATGCCGCTCGGGGAAACAATCTTCCACATCGCTTATCAAAACCGGATTTATCAGACAGATGTAAACGATTTGCAGACAAAAATGGTAACAAACACGTTTTATGTCGGATTCTCGAAAGATATTTTTTCCGTACCCGGAAGTGAGTTTAAAAAGAACAACATTAAAACAATATTTGGAGAATGAAAATCAAATCCGCCATATTACTCTTGTTGTCCGTCATTTCGGTTTCTTCTTGTTTGGACATAGAGGAATATGAAAATAATCCTCGAGGCAACTTTGAAGTATTGTGGAAGATAATGGATGAACATTATTGTTTTTTCGGATACAAAGACGTCGATTGGAATCAAGTCCATTCCGATTATTCTCAACGAATAACCGACGACATGAATTCGGAATCGCTATTCATGCTTTTAGACGAAATGTTACAAGAATTAAAAGACGGGCATGTAAATATTTCTTCTGCATTTAATGTCGGACGCTACTGGAAATGGTTCGAAGATTATCCGGATAATTACAGACAAGATATAATCGATAATTATCTGAAATCCGATTATTATATTGCCGGAGGTTTTTACTACAAGGTTTTAGAAGATAATATCGGATATGTGCGTTATGCCGATTTTTCTTCTTCTTTCGGAGAAAGCAATCCGGATTACGTAATTCAAAAATTCGGACCCTGTAAGGGAATTATTCTTGATGTCCGCAATAATGGAGGAGGTTATTTGACAAATTCGGATAAACTGGCTTCCCGTTTCTTCAATGAAAAAACATTGGTGGGATATATCCGGCATAAAACAGGAAAAGGACA
>JAIRRK010000204.1 GCA_031256015.1 Dysgonamonadaceae bacterium | reverse complement strand
TTTGGTATATAAGAAATTATATTTGTATATTACCGCGCGTGCGTGCGCGCACGGCTCATAGAGTAGGTGTGTGTGTGTGTGTGTGTGTGTGTGTGTGTGTGTGTGTGTGTGTGTGTGTGTGTGTGTTTAACAAAATATTTGCAACTTCCAAATATTTTGCCGATTTTTTTTCGACTCTATCGATTTTATTTTCACACTTGTTCGTCACTTTTTTTAGATTTCATTATAAAACACGCTGCAAAAGTAACTATATTTTTTTATCCGCGCACACCTTTTTTATTATTTTGCTTGGAAACAATTAAACTTTTGTTCGATTAACGGGGAAGAGCAGCTAAAAACCGATTGGTGCGGAGGAGAAAAAAAAGAAGCGCATCTTCGATGAAAGGTGCGCTTCTTTGTGTCAAATGATGCCTCTGCATCTTCAAATGAAACGAAATAAAATCACTCCTTCAAACTCAATTGTATGCGTTTTCTTTCCAAGTCGACACTTAAAACCTTCACTTGTACGTGCTGATGAATGGATACAATCTCGGTCGGGTCGGAAACAAACCGGTCGGCCATATTGGAAATATGCACCAACCCTTTCTCCTTGATTCCTATATCGACGAAGCATCCGAAATTGGTAATATTACTTACGATTCCCGGTAGCATTTGTCCTTCCTTCAAGTCGTTTATGGAGCGGATATTCGGGTCAAATTCGAAAGTTTTTATATTTTGTCGCGGATCCCGTCCGGGTTTATTCAATTCTTCCATGATATCCGAAAGAGTCGGCATTCCTGTTTTGTCGGTCACGTAATCCGAGAGTTGAATGTTGTTTCTTAATTCTTTTTGTCGGATTAAATCCGAAACGGAACAGTTTAAGTCTTTTGCCATTTTTTCGACGACAGGATAACTTTCGGGATGGACGGCCGAATTATCCAAAGGATTCCCGGCATCCGGAATGCGAAGAAATCCGGCTGATTGTTCGTAGGCTTTATCTCCTAATCGAGGAACTTTCAAAAGCTCTTTCCTCGAATGGAAGGCTCCGTTTTTTGTACGGTAATCCACAATGCTTTTGGCCAAAGAGGGGCCTAATCCGGAAACATAAGTCAACAAATGCCTGCTTGCCGTATTCAAATTCACTCCGACAAGGTTCACGCAACTTTCCACCGTTTGATCCAGCGACTTTTTTAATTCGGTTTGATTTACATCATGCTGATATTGCCCTACTCCGATGGATTTCGGTTCGATTTTAACTAATTCGGCCAAAGGGTCCATTAATCTTCGTCCGATACTTACCGCGCCCCGCACGGTAACGTCGTATTCGGGAAATTCATCGCGGGCAACCGGGGATGTCGAATAAACGGAAGCACCGTCTTCACTGACAGCAAACACTTGCAATTTTCGGTCGTGTCGTAAATGCGTGATGAAATATTCCGTTTCGCGACCGGCTGTTCCGCTTCCGACAGCGACGGCCTGAATGTTGTATGAGTTGACTAATGCGATGATTTTGGACGCGGATTTGTCTTTTTCATTTTGGGGAGGATGCGGGTAAATGGTTTCGTTGTGTAACAGATTTCCCTGTTCGTCCAAGCAAACTAATTTACATCCGGTACGATAGCCGGGATCTATTCCCAAAATTCGTTTTTGTCCCAAAGGAGGAGCCAGCAAAAGCTGCCGTAAGTTTTCCGCAAAAACATTGATTGCCTGTTTGTCCGCTTTTTCCTTCGACAGCGAAGCAAATTCCGTTTCAATCGAGGGTTTTAGCAGGCGTTTATAACTGTCTTTCACTGCCATTTCCACCTGTAAAGAAGAATCGTTATGTCCTTTCACGAAACGGTTGTTCAACATTTCGATGCAATGTTCGTCATCGGGAGAAATAGTTACTCGAAGAAATCCTTCCGATTCGCCTCTTCTCATAGCCAATAATCTGTGCGACAAACATTTATTTAACTTCTCATTGAAATCGAAATAATCCCGATACTTTGATGCTTCTTCTTCTTTCCCTTTAATCACTTTGGACGAGATGACGGCTTCGCGACTAAAAATGTTTCGAATGGAATGACGAACGTCTTCACTTTCGTTAATCCATTCGGCTATAATATCGCGGGCACCTTGAAGAGCTTCGTCCAATTCTTTTATTTCTCCTTTCACAAATGGTTCGGCTTTCAGGTAGATGTCTTTTTCATATTGCGACATTATGATTTTAGCCAAAGGTTCCAATCCTTTCTTTCGGGCGATTTCGGCTTTTGTTTGTCTTTTGGGCTTATATGGAAGATAAAGGTCTTCTAATTCCGTACTGTTCCATGAATCTTCAATCCGTTTTTTTAATTCGGGAGTCAATTTTTCTTGTTCTTCAATTGAATTCAGGATGGTTTCTTTTCGTTTCGTTAACTCCTGAAGTTTTTCATATTGCTTTTTTATTTCTCCGACAGCTATTTCGTTTAAATTACCGGTTACTTCTTTCCGGTAACGACTGATAAAAGGAATGGTTGCTCCTTCATTTAACAAATCGATGGTCCTTGAAACTTGCTTTTCCGCCACGGAAAGAGACTGTGATATTAATTGGGAATAAATTGTTTGCATCGTGGTTTATTTTGACGTTAAAGATAATCATGGATTTTGTTCAAATATTAATTCAAAAGATTTTATTTTTGCCGGATAAGTGAAATCGTTGAACTTAAATGACTCATTGGAAATGTAGCCTTTCGAGGAAGTTTCGCCGAAACAAATTCCTTCTACCTGACCTAAATTAAGAGCACTTCCAATGATTGCGAAATCGTTTTTCCCGGCAAATACATCATTGTCTTTAAAATCGGAACACAAACAAACAACTATAACTCCGATTGCTTCAATCTGATAACCGACTAAAATAACGTCACCCGATTCCCGGCTATCGGCTCCGGTTACCAAAAAACCGAGATTCTCGTACCGATTGATTAATCGAGCCGGGTATTTTTCATCCTTCGGATGCGGGACATTCGGAATAACATAATCGGAACAGGCATATCCGGCCGAAACACTTGTCCAATCTTTTGTAAACAAATGGATTTCGTCGTTTAAGACAATCATGGCTTCGCAATCGAAAGCAGTGTTATTATTGCCGGAAGGAATCGGACTAATTCCTTGTTCGGGGTAATAAAAACGAATGATTTCTATCTTATTTTCAGGAATAACCGCATGACCCGACAAGGGAATATCATCCAAAGAAATTTTGTAAACAGCCAAATCGGTTCGTCCTCCTCCGTTGTTATTTCCGGTATCGGCTATGTAAATGTACTGTTCATCCGAGGCAATATCTTCCCAATCGTGATTGATAATATTTTCCAATCGAATGGTTTGCTCTATTTCTCCCGTTAGAGGATTAACCGTATAAATTTCCGCTTCGCTTCCGCTGTCGTTATGAGTCCATATTTTGCCTCTCCGGTAAACCAATCCCGAAGATTCGGATAATAAATCGTCTAAATCCGATTCCGTATTGATGGCTAAATCCATGCTCCGGGATGAAGCTTTTCCTTCTGAAACCGAGAATAAAAACATCAATAGAAAAAGAGAAAATAAATGTCTGTTCATAAGCCGTTTTACAATATTTAAGCAAATATAAAGAATTGCAATTAGAAGCCGAATTTTTATTTGCTAAAATAACTTACTTTTGTATCCTCTAACATAAACAGTTGTTTCGTGAGAAAATATATTATTGTCGTCTTTCTGTTTTTATTTTCCGTTCCATCCGTTAAATCAATAAATACCGACAGTTTGCAAGTCAGCCTGCTGACTGTAATGCCTCGTCCGAATGAGGTTTATACGGTTTACGGACATTCCGCTTTGCGTTTGTATTATCCCGAAAAAGGAATAAACGATGTCTATAATTGGGGAATATTCAGTTTTAATCATTCATTTTTTTT
>JAIRRK010000200.1 GCA_031256015.1 Dysgonamonadaceae bacterium | reverse complement strand
AAATTGTTGCGAAATTGCACAAAGAAGGAGTTAATTTTTATTCAACAGGAGGAACCCAATCCTTTATTGAATCTTTGGGAATTTCTTGTCATTCAGTCGAAAACCTGACGGGTTATCCCTCTATTTTGGGAGGACGAGTGAAAACATTGCATCCGAAAGTGTTTGGAGGAATATTGAGTCGTCGGGATAATAATGACGATCAAAAACAAATGACACAATATGAAATTCCCGAAATTGATTTGGTAATCGTAGATCTTTATCCTTTCAAGGAAACGCTGGCATCCGGAGCAGATGAACAATCCATTATTGAAAAAATAGACATCGGAGGAATTTCACTTATCCGAGCCGCCGCGAAAAATTTTGAAGATGTAGTTATTGTTGCTTCCAAAAATCAATATTCGGCCTTGAATGAAATGCTGAAAAAACAAGGTGCTTCGTCTTCACTGGAAGAAAGAAAATGGTTTGCCAAAGAAGCATTTGCAGTTTCTTCCGGATATGATACGGCGATATTTAATTATTTCGATAATAACGAAGGAACTTATTTCCGTCAGGTAGTCGACGATAAAATGCCGCTTCGTTATGGTGAAAATCCTCATCAAAAGGGAATCTTTTACGGTGATTTCCCCGCCCTTTTTGATCAATTGAACGGAAAGGAAATTTCGTATAACAACTTGTTGGATATAAATGCCGCAGTGGACTTAATCTCCGAATTTGAAGAATTGACTTTCGCAATTTTGAAACACAATAATGCGTGCGGAATAGCTTCCCGTCGGACTGTAAAAGAATCGTGGGATGCCGCTTTAGCCGGTGACCCGGTTTCCGCATTCGGAGGCGTGTTGATTTGTAATGAGGAAATCGATCAGGCAGCAGCGGAAGAAATCAATCAACTGTTCTTTGAAATTATTATCGCTCCCGCCTATGCTTCAGAGGCACTGGATATCTTGAAGCAGAAAAAAAATCGAATCATCTTGGTGCAGAAACAAAAAACGGAAGAAACGCTGCAATTTCGTTCGTTGTTGAACGGTGTTTTGGCTCAGGATAAAGACTTAAGTATTCAAACAAAAGACGATTTGAAAATTGTTACCGATAAATCGCCGTCGAAAAACGAAACGGATGATTTATTGTTTGCAAATAAATTGGTAAAACATACAAAGTCGAATGCAATCGTTTTGGTGAAAAATAAACAATTATGTGCAAGTGGAGTAGGGCAAACATCCCGCGTGGATGCTTTGAAACAGGCAATAGAAAAAGCGAAAACATTTGATTTTAATTTGGATGGAGCCGTGATGGCCTCTGATGCTTTTTTCCCCTTTCCCGATTGCGTGGAAATTGCTCACGAGGCAGGCATATCATCCGTAATTCAACCGGGAGGATCGATAAAAGATAATTTATCGGTTGACTTTTGTAACAAAAATAATATGGCAATGGTAATGACGGAAGTCCGTCACTTTAAACATTAAAAAAATGGGATTGTTTTCATTAACACAAGAACTCGCAATGGATTTGGGTACTGCGAATACCATCATCATCCAAAATGGTAAAATCGTAGTAGATGAACCCTCTGTCGTAGCTCTCGATAATCGTACGGATAAATTGATAGCTATCGGAAAAGAGGCGCAACAAATGCATGGGAAAACACACAGCAATATAAGAACAGTCAGACCTCTTCGCGACGGTGTGATTGCCGATTTTGAGGCAGCGAGAGAAATGATCAGCGGAATGATCAGGATGATAGGTCATAAAAACCGCCTTTTTTCCGCCAATCTACGTATCGTTGTTTGCATCCCGTCTGGAAGCACAGAGGTGGAAAAACGTGCAGTACGCGACTCTGCCGAAATGGCCGGAGGTCGCGATGTTTATATGATTTACGAACCTATGGCGGCAGCTATTGGTATCGGTTTGGATGTAGAAGCCCCCGAAGGAAACATGATTGTCGATATAGGCGGCGGAACAACAGAAATCGCAATTATTTCTTTGGGAGGAATTGTCTCCAATAAATCCATTCGTATAGCAGGAGATGATTTAACTGCGGATATTTTGGAATATATGGGACGCCAACATAATATGAAAGTCGGAGAACGTACGGCCGAATTAATAAAAATGCACGTAGGATCGGCTTTGATGAACTTGGAAGATCCTCCTGAAGATTATGTGGTTTTCGGGCCCAATCGAATGACAGCCTTACCGATGGAAGTTCCCGTTTCTTATCAGGAAATAGCGCATTGTATCGATAAATCGATTTCTAAAATAGAAATGGCTGTATTGATTGCATTGGAAAATACACCTCCTGAATTGTATGCCGACATAGTGCGGAACGGTATTTATCTGGCCGGAGGAGGAGCCTTGTTGAAGGGCTTGGATAAAAGACTTCAAGATAAAATCAACATTCCTTTTCACATTGCAGAAGACCCCTTGCATGCAGTGGCAAAAGGAACAGGAATCGCTTTGAAAAATGTGCATAAATATAAATTTCTTCTTCGCTAATTGAGAGAATTATTTAATTTTATTCAGAAAAATCTACATTGGCTACTGTTTTTGATATTGTTTTTTTTATCCGGTACACTGATTATTAAAAATCATCAATTTCAACGAAGTAAGTACTTAACAGTAGCACACGAAGTCACAGGAAAAATATATTCTGTGACCAATAGTGTTTATTCCTATATCAACTTAAAAGAAGATAATGGAATCTTACTGAATAAAATAGCCGAACTGGAAACCGAAAATTATTTATATAGAAAAAAAATCGAAGAACTTGAAAGTTCGGAACAAACCGGACGGATTGAAATAGATTCCGTGAATTTTCTAAATTACCGTTTCATTCCTGCCCGAATTGCATATAACACTATTTCAGGTCCTGAAAATTATCTCCTGTTAAATAGGGGTTCGAATCACGGAATAGCACCGGATATGGGAGTGATGTCCCCGAATGGAATTGTAGGAGTCGTAGTGGGTGTTTCTTCGCATTATTCGTTGGTGATTTCTGTTTTGAATCCGAGTTTTCAGTTAAATTGTAAACTGAAAAACAAAAATTATTCCGGACCTTTGGTTTGGGATGGAAAAGATTTCCGATATACTTACTTGGAAAATTT
>JAIRRK010000114.1 GCA_031256015.1 Dysgonamonadaceae bacterium | reverse complement strand
CGGTTGGGACAAGTCGTGGGGCGTATTGTATAACTGGGCCGGAGCGACGAACAATGAGAACGGCTCTACCGGTAATCAAAGCGATGCGGCCTACGATACAAATTATGAAAAGATACCGGGCGTTTGCCCAACAGGATGGTATCTTCCGAGTGATAGGGATTGGAACGATTTGGAGAAAGTGATTAGAGATGATGCATCAGGCGTTTATTCGGATACCGAAACAAGTAATGTTTTGGATGGAACGTGGCGGACGGATACCGGTTATCGCGGCAATCACGGGACGAAGATGAAAAGCAATGAGCAGATAGGAAGTCAGCCTCCCAACGGTACAAGCAAGTCTGCCCTTACCGGCGGGTTTGCCGCGTTGCTCGTGGGCGGCGTGGGCAATGGTAGCCGTAACCTCTTCGGTGAGAACACGTACTTCTTTTCGAGTAGCTCCAACAGTGGCACGGGCGCGTGGGGCCGGTACTTGAACTACGACGAGCCGGGAGTGCGCCGGGCCAGCCTCAACCTGTCGTACCTGTTTAGCGTCCGTTGCAAGAAAGACAACTAAGAACTAAGAGATGCGGGGAACTGCATCTCTTAGTTTTTTAATATGATTGAATCACACTCCCGGTCGAGGCGCATCTTGACTGGCGTGCATGGTTGAAATAAATGCCTGAGGGTCGGCTTCTTTTATTTCGTCTTTCAATTTACGAAGGTCTTTTCTTTCGGTGATGGTAAAGATAATTTCCGTTTCGGTTCCTTCATACATTCCCTTTCCGTGAATATACGTTCCCCTCATTTTAAGTTTATTCACGATAACATCCTTTACTTCCTTTGTTTTTTTCGTTACAATGAAAACGGCCCGATTCGGGTTTTCCGGCTGAAGCATATCCACCGTTTTCCCGAAAACGAAAATCGTAAACCAAGAGTATAACGGCACTGTCCAATCTTGGAAAGCGATTAATCCGCAAACAACCACAAAGGAGTCGATAGTAATAATCATGTCGCTCACTTTCCTGTTGCTGTTTTTAGCAATCACACGAGCCAGCACATCCGTTCCCGCGCTCGTACTTTGAGCTTTGAATATACAAGCCACTCCCAAACCCAAAATAACTCCTCCGTAGAAACAGGCAATGAATTGGTCGTTCTCCACTAAAGGTCGGTTTCCGACAAAAAAGGACAAGGTATCGGTGAAAACCGAAATCAAGACGAACGTAACAACGGTTTTAGGCCCTGAAGATAATCCTAATTTTCTGATTGCCAGAATTAAGAGAGGTATATTAAAGCACATGGCCATTATTCCCATCGGCAAGCCGTCCGGAAACGAGTCGAATACACCTTGAGTCAGATAATGCAAAACAATAGAGATACCGTAAACCCCTCCGGGCACAATTTTAAAAGGAGCGAGAAAAACCACGTAACTCAGAGCTTGCAAAAAAGCCCCTGTCACGATAAAACCGTAATCCCGGACACCTTCCTTCAGTTGTTTCGAAGTTTTATAGGGGAGATTCTTTTCTTTCATGTCATTAAAAATGAACCGATTTGTAAATTTGCCGCAAATATACATTATTTTTATATCTTTTTCCGAAGATGATTGAATGAATTGATTTTTCGACGAATACATCCGGCAAATTTTACGGTTTATATCGGGATGAATCCGGGATAATCAATCGCCCGACAAATAAAAATCGATAAAAATCCATTTTTTTTTGAAATGATTAATTAAAACTGCAATCAATTTTGTATTTTTGTCCGGAATCTTATAGTTCTAAGCAGAGAAAAACAGAAGGAAACGATTCGATTTTTTTCCTTGTAACACGTAATAATCAATATAATATCCTGTTTTTTATCTTTCGAACTATGATTGTCGGTTTAAAACAGTTTATTTCAATATCAAAATAATATCAACATTAAAAATTAAAATTATGTTACTTTCTGTATTATTACAAGCAGCAGCAGGAGTCGGTTTAGCTAAGTTAGGAGCCGGATTAGGAGCCGGATTCGCCGTAATAGGAGCCGGATTGGGAATCGGTAATATCGGTAAAGGCGCAATGGAAGGCATTGCCCGTCAACCCGAAGCCGCCGGAGATATTCGTATGAATATGATTATTGCCGCAGCATTAATCGAAGGAGTTGCCCTGTTCGCAGTTGTTGTTTGCGGTTTCCTTTTATAAAAAGGAAAGAATAGAAACCCCTATTCTTTTAATTTCTTAATTTATAACATTATGTCATTATTAACACCCGATTCCGGATTGTTATTTTGGATGCTTCTCTGCTTCGGAGCCGTATTCTTTGTTTTGGCTAAATTCGGATGGCCTGTTATCTTAAAGATGATTGACGAACGCAAAGCGTATATCGATCAATCGTTGGAATTGGCCAAACAAGCCAATGAACGTCTGCTCAGTATCAAAGAAGAAGGCGAAAATATTATAATGACGGCCAGAGAAGAGCAAACGCAAATATTGAGAGAAGCCAATGAAATGCGAAATCAAATCATTAATCAAGCCAAAGATCAAGCTCATATTGAAGCAGGCAGAATTATGGATGATGCACAACAAACCATCCGGAAAGAAAAAGAATTGGCGATGAAAGATGTTCGCAATCAGATAGCCCTGCTTTCTATCGATATAGCGGAAAAAATTCTTCGTAAAAATCTTGGAGAAAAATCGGCTCAAATGGAACTTGTCGATAAATTAATTGAAGAAACACAAAAAAATTAATGTCACACATTTGAAATGGATACAGGTGTAATTTCTTCCAGATATGCTCGGGCAATTTACGAATACGCAGAAGAGAAAGGAATGGAAGCGTTGATTTATAAAGAAATGAGCGTTTTAGCAAATAACTTCCAAAAACTTCCCCGACTGCGGAAAACCTTAATCAATCCGATGATATCGATTGATTCCAAAATCAGTATATTGATTACCGCCTGCGGAATCGAAATAGCAGATGTTTTGGGAAAGGCGATTGAAATAATCGTGAAAAGCGGAAGAGCGGAATACATGGAAAACATTGCTCTGAAATACGAAGAAGTGTACCGAAAAGCAAAAGGAATAGTGATTGTTAATTTAACAACAGCCGAAGCCATAGATAAAGATGTTGAAAAGGCTTTACTGGGAATTATTCCGAAAGAGGAAAGTGAAAAAACATTTGAATTTAACAGCGTAATTGACCCTTCGATTATCGGAGGATTTATTTTAGAAATTAAAGACCGATTGATGGATGCCGGTGTGAGAACACAATTAAATCAATTGAGATTGGATTTAACCGAATAAGAATAAAGATATGTCTGATATAAAAGTAAGTGAAGTTTCTGAAGTTCTGAAAATGCAATTAGCCGGGATAGATACCCATGCTCAATTTGCGGAGGTGGGAAAAGTGCTTCGAGTAGGTGACGGAGTGGCACGTATTTTCGGCTTGGATAATGCCGAAGCCGGAGAACTCCTTCAATTCGAAAACGGAGAAATGGCCGTTGTGATGAACTTGGAAGAAGATAATGTAGGAGCTGTACTTTTGGGTTCGACAGATGATGTGAAAGAAGGCGATATGGTAAAGCGTACCAAACGAATCGCTTCCATCTCTATGGGCGAGGGAATGTTGGGTCGCGTAGTTAATCCCTTGGGGCAACCTATCGACGGAAAAGGCCCGATAGAAGGCGAGTTGATTGATATGCCTCTGGAAAGAAAAGCTCCGGGAGTTATTTTCCGTCAGCCGGTCAAAGAACCTTTGCAAACCGGTATTAAAGCAATCGATGCAATGATTCCTATCGGACGCGGACAACGTGAATTGATTATCGGTGACCGCCAAACGGGAAAATCCATTATTTGCTTGGATACAATTATTAACCAACGGGCGAATTACGAGGCCGGAGATCCGGTTTACTGTATTTATGTAGCTATCGGACAAAAAGGGTCAACCGTTGCCAATCTTGTTAATACATTGAAAAAATACGGAGCAATGGATTATACGATTATTGTATCGGCAACAGCTTCCGATCCGGCAGCCTTGCAATTTTATGCTCCTTTTGCCGGAGCGGCAATCGGTGAGTTTTTCAGAGATACCGGTCGCCATGCTCTGGTTATTTACGACGATTTATCGAAACAGGCAGTCGCTTACAGGGAAGTGTCGTTGATTCTTCGTCGTCCTTCAGGAAGAGAAGCCTATCCGGGCGATATTTTTTATTTACATTCTCGTTTGTTGGAACGTGCAGCCAAAATTATCGATAATGATGAAGTTGCATCTCAAATGAACGACCTTCCGGATAATCTTAAAGATAAAATCAAAGGAGGAGGTTCGCTGACCGCTCTTCCTATTATTGAAACGCAAGCCGGAGATATTTCCGCATACATTCCTACAAACGTTATATCGATTACGGATGGACAAATTTTCCTTGAAACAGGCTTGTTTAATGCCGGTATTCGCCCGGCTATCAATGTGGGAATTTCCGTATCGAGGGTAGGAGGTAATGCTCAAATAAAGGCAATGAAAAAAATAGCCGGAACATTGAAAACAGATCAAGCTCAATTCCGTGAATTGGAAGCTTTTACCAAGTTCGGAGGAGATATGGATGCTTTTACCCGCGCTACTTTGGATAAAGGACGTAAAAACTCGGCTTTGCTTATTCAGCCCGAATATTCTCCGATACCGGTGGAAAAAGAAGTGGCGATTATCTATGTGGGAACGCAAGGATTATTAGCCGATGTTCCTTTGGGATTGGTTCGTGATTTTGAATCTGATTTTCTGGATGTTTTGGAATTGAAACACAAGAAAGATGTCTTGGATGTCCTGAAACAAGGAATATTAAATGAAGAAGTGGAATCCAAATTGAAAAATATAGCCCTCGAAGTAGCGGTAAAATATAAACCGAGAAAAAAAGAAGGCCTAAACGAATCCGGACAATAATTGTCGCGGGAAGAGGTATCGTTCCATTGAAAATGAATGAACTTAAACTGAGAAACTTGTTTCGATAAAGAATTTTCTTCAAAGTAATATATGGCTTCATTAAAAGAAATAAAAGGACGAATAGCTTCCGTTAAATCAACGCAGAAAATTACTTCTGCAATGAAAATGGTTGCTTCGGCTAAATTAAGGAAAGCACAATATCAAATAGAACGCTTTTTGCCTTATCAGAAGAAATTGAATGAAATATTAAACTCGTTCATGTCTTCCATAACCGATGATTTTGATTCGAAGTTGGCTGAAGAGAGGGAAGTCAAAAAAGTTGCTGTTTTGGTTGTTTCGTCTAATTCCAGTTTATGCGGAGCGTTTAATTCGAATATAATCAAACTTTTGAATGACACTTTAAATAAATACAAACATTTGGGTTGTGATAATGTTGAAATTTATACTGTCGGCAAAAAAGTTGAGGAGTATGCTTCGAGATTAACTTTACCTTTTAAATTGAAAGGCGGTTATATCGATTTAATGGATAAACCTGATTTCGAAGGAGCGAAACAGATAGCTGACGAGTTGATACATAAGTTTTCACATTCGGAAGTTGACCGTGTTGAAATTTTATATAACCATTATAAAAATACGGTTATTCAGATTCCGACAACCGAACGCTATCTTCCGATAGATTTGAGTCCGGAAGAAGAAATAGAATCTTCCGTTTATTCCGATTATATTGTTGAACCCGATCAAAATACCATTCTTCATTCATTGATTCCGAAATCTTTACACAGTAAAATTTATGCTGTTCTACTCGATTCGGCTGCTGCAGAGCAAGCCGCGCGAGTTATGGCCATGCAAATAGCAACGGATAATGCCGATGATTTATTGGAAGAGCTTACCCTTTTATTTAATAAACAACGTCAACAAGTAATCACGAATGAACTTTTGGATATTTTAGGAGGTTCAAATGGTTAGTAAGTGAGAGAATCCGTCATTTCGAGTTACACGGAAAATCGTGTGATATCGCACGGATTCATTCGCAGTATCGGTTAAATACCATTATTCCACAATCATTCCGTCTTTCATGTAAATTGTTCTGTCTGTCAGTTTTGCCAGACTCTCGTCGTGAGTAACAATCACAAACGTTTGATTAAAGCGATCTCTCAAATCAAAAAACAATTGATGAAGTTCTTCTTTATTCTTTGTATCTAAACTTCCCGATGGTTCATCCGCAAAGATAACAGAAGGATTATTGATTAAAGCTCTGGCTACCGCCACTCGTTGCCTTTCTCCTCCGGAAAGAGCGGCCGGTTTATGTTCCATCCTGTCGGATAATCTTAAAAATTGAAGGATTTCTTTGGCTCTTTTCTCTGCTTCCGATTGCTTCGATTTTCCTATTAAAGCAGGAATCATCACATTCTCCAAAGCTGTAAATTCGGGAAGCAACTGATGAAATTGAAAAACAAATCCGATATTCTTATTTCGGAAAGAAGCCGATTCTTTGTCTTTAAGTGAATTAATATTCAAATCGCCATAAAAAATATCTCCGGAATCCGGCTTGTCTAACGTTCCCAAGATTTGAAGAAGAGTTGTTTTTCCGGCTCCGCTCGGACCTGCGATGGACACGATTTCTCCTTGCGGAATCGTTAAATTAATTCCTTTTAGAACTTTCAATAATCCGAAACTCTTATGTATATTCTTGCAACTGATCATAAAGATGTTTTTCAAATGCTTATAAAATTCTACAAAGATAATGAGATATGAAAATTAATGTATCAAAGTCGGGAAATAAATTTTGAACAGCAAAAGAAGAGGCTGAATCATAATTTCCGTAGGCGTGTCGGTATATCAAGACCGTCTTATTAAAAAGTTTCGATGAGTTTAATACGATTAGCCGTGATTTTTTAACTACATTTGTTCGTCTTTTTATAATCGCATTTTAAATAATAAGTTATTATGATTAAATACTGTTGTACCGTGTTATCGGTATTTTTCTTCTTCTTTTTATTTCCGGGAACCAATTTAAATGCCTCCAATTGCAGCTTCTTAGCACAGGATAATACACGCGTTTATGTCTCTCGACGTCCCGATGTGAACGACAGGTTATTTGTTTCCGTCGCTGTCGAGAAAAAAATAGAAGAGATATCCCGATTATTAACCAACCGAAAATTAGCATGGATGTTTGCTAACTGTTTTCCTAATACATTGGATACTACGGTACATTATAACGAGGAAGAAAATGATACCTTTGTATATACCGGTGATATTCATGCCATGTGGCTTCGGGATTCTGCGGCCCAAGTATATCCTTATATTCAATTGGCCGACGAAGATCCGGCTTTGAAGAAAATGTTGGCGGGAGTGATTCATCGCCATACAAAAAGTATTTTATTCGATTCTTTCGCCAATGCTTTTAATCGGGAACCCGAACCGAACGGAGAATGGCAAAAGGATTATACGAAAATGAAACCCGAACTCCATGAACGGAAATGGGAGATTGATTCTTTGTGCTATCCGATTCGTTTGGCTTATGAATATTGGAAAAAAACAGGAGATACAAGTGTTTTCACCGAAGATTGGGTAAACGCAATCGAACGGATATTGCAAACATTCAAAGATCAACAAAGAAAAGAAAATAGAGGCTCTTATCGTTTTCAAAGAAAGACGGAAAGAGCTTCCGATACAATGATTAATGACGGATGGGGTGCCCCTGTCAAACCGGTCGGATTAATAGCTTCTGCTTTTCGTCCTTCCGATGATGCGACTACCTTCTTGTTTTTGGTTCCTTCAAACTTCTTTGCGGTTACTTCTTTACGGAAAGCCGCCGAGATATTAACCGAAGTCAAAAGGAATTTTTCCTTGGCAAAAGAATGTATGGAATTGGCTTTGGAAGTTGAAAACGCATTGAAAAAATATGCAATCTATAATCATGCTGAATTCGGAGAAATTTATGCTTATGAAGTCGATGGTTTTGGAAATCAATTGTTGATGGATGATTCGAATGTTCCCTGTCTATTGGGAATGGCTTATTTAGGGGATGTAGATATGGATGATCCGATTTATCGGAATACCCGTAATTTTGTTTGGAGCGAAAACAATCCGTATTTCTTCAAAGGAACGGCCGGAGAAGGAATCGGAGGGCCTCATATCGGCTATGATATGATTTGGCCGATGAGTATTATGATGAAAGCTTTTACCGCTAAGGAGGATGAAGAAATTAAATTTTGCGTGAAAATGTTGATGGAGACAGATGCCGATACCGGTTTTATGCACGAATCGTTTCACAAAGATAATCCTGCCAAGTTTACAAGGAAATGGTTTGCTTGGCAAAACACACTGTTCGGAGAGCTGATTCTTCAATTGGTCGATGACGGTAAAATCGACCTTTTGAACAGCATTGATGTTGAATAATTTAATCTTACAAGTCGAATAATGAGAACCTTTTCCTTTTTTACAGTCTTAGTCCTATTATGTGGAGGTTATTTCCCTCAAAATATGTCGGCACAAAATCCTGTCGATTATGTTAATCCTTTAATGGGGACAATGTCTAAACATGCGTTGTCGAATGGTAATACCTATCCGGCCGTTGCTTTGCCTTGGGGAATGAATTTTTGGATACCTCAAACAGGAAAAATGGGCGATGGATGGGCTTATACGTATGATGCGGATAAAATCAGAGGTTTTAAACAAACACATCAGCCGAGTCCTTGGATCAATGATTACGGACAATTTGCCATCATGCCGGTTACGGGAGAGTTGGTTTTTAATCAAGACGAACGAGCTTCTTGGTTTTCGCACAAAGCCGAAACTGCAAAACCGTATTATTACAGCGTTTATTTAGCCGATTACGATGTGGGTGCTGAACTTACGGCAACAGAACGTGCTGCCGTTTTTCGTTTTACTTTCCCGGAGACTGAAAATGCTTATATCATAGTAGATGCTTTCGACAAAGGTTCTTCCATAAAAATCATACCCGATGAAAATAAAATCACGGGCTATACAACCAAAAACAGCGGAGGTGTTCCGGATAATTTCAGGAATTATTTTGTAATCGTTTTTGATAAGCCTTTCTCTTTTTTTGCCTCGGTATCGGATAACAGTATCAGCGAAAACACGTTGGATTTCACAGGCAATCATGCCGGAGCTGTTGTCGGATTCTCAACAGAAAAGGGAGAAAAAGTTCAGGTGAAAACGGCTTCTTCTTTTATCAGTCACGAGCAAGCTGAAATTAATTTGCAAGAGGTGAAGAATAAAGACTTTGAAACAGTGAAAGAGGCCGGACGAACGGAATGGAATAATGTTCTGGGACGTATTGAAATTGAAGATAATGATATAGATAATCTTCGAACCTTTTACTCTACTTTTTATCGGTCCGTGTTGTTTCCCCGTAAGTTCTACGAAATAGATAAAGAAGGAAATATTGTTCATTACAGCCCTTACAACGGAAAGGTTTTATCCGGATACATGTTTACCGATACGGGATTTTGGGATACTTTCCGATGTTTATTTCCGTTTTTGAACTTGATGTATCCTTCCATGAATGAGAAAATGCAGGAAGGTTTGGTGAACGCTTATAAAGAAAGCGGCTTTTTGCCGGAATGGGCGAGCCCCGGTCATCGTAATTGTATGGTCGGAAATAATTCGGCGTCGGTCGTAGCCGATGCCTATTTGAAAAACCTGAAAGGATATGACATCAAGACACTTTACGAAGGTATTTTGCACGGAACAAAAAATGTTCATCCGAAAGTAGGTTCAACCGGTCGAAAAGGACATGAGTATTATAACTCGCTCGGCTACGTTCCGTATGATGTCGAAATCAAGGAAAATGCCGCACGTACATTGGAATATGCTTATGATGACTGGTGCATCTACAAATTGGCAAAAACATTGAATCGTCCTCAAGAAGAGATTGATTTATTCGCTCAAAGAGCATTGAACTATAAAAATGTGTTCGACAAAGAAACAAACTTAATGCGCGGAAGGAATAAAGACGGTTCTTTTCAATCCCCTTTTAATCCCCTGAAATGGGGAGACGCATTCACCGAAGGAAACAGTTGGCATTATACTTGGTCGGTTTTTCACGACCCGCAAGGCCTGATTGATTTAATGGGTGGAGAACATTCGTTCAATCAAATGCTGGACTCGGTTTTTAACCTTCCTCCGATATTTGACGAGAGCTATTACGGCAGCGTGATTCATGAAATCAGAGAAATGCAAATCGCCAATATGGGCAATTATGCTCATGGAAATCAGCCGGCTCAACATATCATTTATTTGTATAACTATTCGGGCAAGCCGTGGAAAGCTCAATATCGGGTGCGGGAAGTGATGGATAAATTATATTTCGCAACCCCCGACGGCTATTGCGGAGATGAAGATAACGGGCAAACATCGGCTTGGTATGTTTTTTCTTCTTTGGGATTTTATCCTGTTTGTCCCGGAACGAATCAATACATTATCGGTTCGCCGCTGTTTAAAGAAGCAAAACTGCATTTCGAAAACGGAAATACGGCTGTTCTGAAATCGGTAAATAATAATCGAAAGAATCGATACATTCAATCGTTGAAATTAAATCACAACGATTATACCCGAAATTATATTACTCATACCGATTTATTGAACGGAGCCGAGATTGAGTTCATCATGTCGGAACAGCCGAATACTCAAAGAGGAATTACGGACGCGGATAAACCTTATTCTTTTTCAAAAGAATGAAACTAAAATTTGAATAAAATGAACATTCTGAAAACCTATTTACAAGCTTTTCTCTGTTTCACGACATTGGTGTTTACTGCTTCATGCGATAAATCGACAGAAGAAGCGCAGTTGAATCTCACGAAATACGTGAACCAATACATCGGAACCGGCGGGCACGGTCATGTTTTTATGGGAGCCAACCTTCCTTTCGGGTTGGTGCAATTGGGGCCGACAAGTATTCCTCAATCATGGGATTGGACATCCGGCTATCATATTTCCGATACAACCGTCATCGGTTTCGCTCACACTCATTTAAGCGGTACCGGAATTGGTGATTTGTGCGATATTTCTCTTATGCCGGTGACCGGAGAAGTGACTCTGAACAGAGGACGAAAAGATAATCCCGATTCGGGAATGTGGTCGTTCTTTTCAAGGAAGAATGAAAAGGTAACTCCCGGATATTACAAAACGCATCTCGATCGTTATGGAATTGACGTGGAATTAACCGCTACCCGGCGAGTCGGTTTTCATAAGTACACATTTCCCGAAGCAAAAGATGCTTCAATCATCATCGATTTGGAAAACGGAACCGGATGGGATACTCCGACGGAGGCTTATCTTGTTCAGGAAAATGATACGGTTGTTTCGGGTTATCGTTATTCTTCCGGATGGGCAGATAAACAACGAATCTATTTTACGGCCCTTTTCTCCAAACCGATGAAAAGATTTATTACCGCCGAGAAGGACGAACGAAAAGAACAAAATACATTAAAGGCTCAACGGATTTACGGTCAGGCGTATTTTGATACAAAAAAGGATGATGAAATTGATGTCAAAGTAGCTCTTTCTCCCGTAAGTATCGAAAATGCCAAGCTGAATATGCAGGCGGAACTGAATCATTGGGATTTTGAAAAAGTGATTGCGGATGCAGATGCGGCATGGAATAAAGAATTGAATAAAATCAGAATTCAAACAAATGACGAATCGGTTAAAAGGATTTTTTATACAGCCATGTATCATACAATGATTGCCCCCTCTGTTTTTTGCGATGTGAATGGCGATTACCGGGGAGCGGACGGGAATGTGTATGAAAAGGGAGAATTTACTGCTTACACCACGTTCTCTTTATGGGATACTTATCGGGCGGCTCACCCTTTGATGACGATTATTCATCCCGAGAAAATGTCGGATATAATCAATACGATGCTTCATATTTATAAGCAACAAGGGAAACTTCCCGTCTGGCATTTAATGGGCTGTGAAACCGATTGCATGGTCGGCAATCCCGGAATTTCGGTGGTCGCCGATGCCGTCCTGAAGGATTTGAAGGGCTTTGATTGTGAATCGGCTTACGAAGCAATGAAAACATCGGCCATGTTGGACGAAAGAGGTTTGAACTATTTGAAACAATTCGGATATATTCCCTATGATAAAGAACCGGAAGGACTTTCTAAATGTATGGAATACGCCATTGCCGATTGGAGTTTGGCTCAGGTCGCCCGAAAGATGGGGAAGACGGAAGATTATAAATACTTTTCCGACAGAAGCAAATCGTATGCCCGCTATTTTGATAAAGAAAGCGGGTTCGTCAGAGGATTATCTTCGGAAGGAAAGTTTCGGGATTATTTTAATCCGTTCGAATCCGTCCACCGGGATAACGATTACACAGAAGGAAATGCGTGGCAATATACTTGGTTAGTCCCTCACGACATTAACGGTTTGGTGGATTTGTTCGGAAGCAAAGATAAATTCGTAAGCAAACTGGACTCGTTGTTTATCGTAGAAGGAGATTTGGGAGAACATGCTTCGCCCGATATCAGCGGATTGATTGGCCAGTACGCTCACGGAAATGAGCCGAGTCACCACGTTGCCTACATGTATCCGTATGTCGGCTATCCCGAAAAAACGGCAGAGAAAGTGCGTGTAATCCTGAAAAAGCTTTATTCGGATGACCCCGACGGATTAAGCGGCAACGAAGATGTCGGACAAATGTCGGCTTGGTATATTTTATCGGCGTTGGGATTTTATCAGGTTGAGCCGGCCGGAGGTAAATACATTTTCGGAAGTCCGATTATTGACGAAGCCGTTATAAATACGGGAAACGGGAGAAAGTTACATGTTATCGCGAAAAATAACAGTGAAGAAAACACGTATATTCGGTCAATCAAATTGAACGGAAAACCTTATGATAATTATTTTATTGATTATCGGGATATAATAAATGGAGGAACCTTGGAATTTGAAATGACAAATCAAATGATGTGATTTTTTAGTTCA
>JAIRRK010000073.1 GCA_031256015.1 Dysgonamonadaceae bacterium | reverse complement strand
GGGTTTCCTATCCATCGGCCTTACGGTGATTTAAGTCAGGAAGAAAAGGATTTATTATGGTTCGGTAAAGATAATCTGCCGGGAATAGAAACCTTTTTCAAGTATGTCGATGCCAATTTACATAAAATTCAATACCGTGTAATGCTTTCCCGTTACCGAGGGAAAACAGTTTGTCCGGCATGTAAAGGAGGACGATTGAAACCTCAAGCTTCCTACGTGAAAATACAAGATAAAAGCATTGTCGATATGGTGAAAATGCCCATAAGTAAAGTAAAAACTTTTTTCAATGAACTGGTCTTGGATGAATCGGATGCTAAAATAGGGAAACGTTTGCTGGTGGAAATCAATACCCGATTACAGTTCTTATCGGACGTCGGATTGAGTTACTTGACTCTCAATCGCCTTTCTTCTTCGCTTTCCGGAGGGGAGAGTCAACGAATCAATTTGGCGACTTCATTAGGAAGTTGTTTGGTCGGTTCGCTTTATATACTGGATGAACCCGGCATCGGTTTACATTCGAAAGATACCGATTTGTTGATAAAAGTATTGCGACAATTGCAAGCACTGGGAAATACGGTTGTAGTGGTCGACCATGACGAAAAAATTATTCGGGCAGCCGATTATATTATAGACATCGGACCTGATGCCGGGCAATGGGGAGGCGAGGTTGTTTTTCAAGGAAAACTATCGGATTTGTATAAAAACGGCGACGGCTACACGGCAAATTACCTTACAGGAAAAGAACGGATTGAAGTCCCCCTAAAACGGAGGAAATGGAATAATTATATTGAAGTCAAAGGAGCGCGAGAAAATAATCTGAAAAACATAACCGTTCGCTTTCCACTGAATGTCATAACGGTTGTGACCGGAGTTAGCGGCTCGGGCAAATCTTCTTTAGTCAGAGACGTATTCTTTATCGGTTTGAAACGACATTACGAAAGTGTAAAAAACTTGTCGATACAGGTTTCAAGTATTTCCGGAGATGTGGATTTAATTAAAAACATTGAATTTGTTGACCAAAATCCAATCGGACGTTCATCCCGTTCCAACCCGGTTACTTATATCAAAGTTTATGATGAAATCAGGAAACTCTTTTCAGAACAACCCTTTGCCAAACAAATGCACTTCACTCCGGCCTATTTTTCATTTAACATGGAAGGCGGGCGTTGCGAAGAATGTAAAGGCGAAGGAACCATCACGGTCGAGATGCAATTCATGGCCGATGTCGTTTTGGAATGTGAAGCCTGTCACGGAAAACGTTTTCGAAAGGATGTGCTGAACGTGGAATACCGGGGGAAAAACATTTACGATATTCTGGAAATGACAATTGATGAAGCGATTGCTTTTTTCAGAGAATCGGAAGGAGTCCAAGAAAAGAAAATTGTAAAAAAATTACTTTCCCTGCAAGAAGTCGGACTCGGATACGTGAAGATGGGACAAAGTTCTTTCACTCTTTCCGGCGGAGAAAATCAACGGGTAAAATTAGCTTTTCACTTGAGCGAGGAGAAAGCTCAACCGACTTTATTCATTTTCGATGAACCTACAACCGGATTGCATTTTCACGATATAAAAACATTGATGAATGCTTTTGAAGCTCTGATTGCTCGCGGACATACCATCGTGATTATCGAACATAACATGGATGTAATCAAAATGGCCGATTACGTAATCGACTTAGGCCCCGAAGGCGGAGAAAAAGGGGGTTATTTGGTTGCGGTCGGAACACCGGAGGAAATCGCTGAAAACCCAAACTCTTTCACCGGAATGTCCCTGAAAGAGAAGCTTCCATAATTTTTCAAGTTAGATTTATGGGGGATGTCGGTTATTTATCCTTCTTGTATTTCTCGTTATTTTCCGCTTTCTTTTTTAGAAAGAACGATAAGGCAACAATAATCACGGCCGTTATCCCTATCGTGATGTAGTATTGAGTGAAACTTACACTTCCATCGGTTTTGCCCGGATAAAAAAAGTAAGCCATGACTCCTAAGTAAATCAACAGCGCAATCGGGACTAAAATATGCTTCTTCATTGAACTGATTATTAAAATTTTCTTTGGTCAAAGGTAAATAAGATTTCCTGAATATTTCGAACATGAAAGATAAAATAGTAATTTTGCCTATTCTTTAATGTATTTTAATGGGAATGAAAATTGCAGCATTGGTATCGGGAGGAGTAGATAGTTCGGTTATTGTTCATCAACTGAAAGAAGCCGGCTACGATCCGACTATCTTTTACATTAAAATAGGAATGGAAGATAAAACCGGCTATATCGATTGCCCTTTTGAAGAGGATATCGAAATAACAAGTTATATAGCTAAAAAATACGGCTGCAAAATGGAAGTGGTCTCTTTGCATGAAGAGTATTGGGAAAATGTTGTCAGCTATACCATCGACGCCGTGAAAAGAGGTTTGACTCCCAATCCGGATATGATGTGCAATAAACTGATTAAATTCGGAACTTTCGAACAAAAATGGGGGCATGAATTTGATAAAATCGCAACCGGACATTATGCGACAACAACCGAAATCAACCATAAAATATACCTTTCCGCAGCAGCGGATAAAGTGAAAGACCAGACGTATTTTTTAGGTCAAGTCGATTATTTGCAAATCTCGAAATTAATGTTTCCTATCGGGCATTTATTAAAGAGCGAAGTTCGACAAATCGCGCTGAAACAAGCTTTACCCAGCGCAAAAAGAAAAGACAGTCAAGGAATATGCTTCTTGGGAAAAATCAATTACAACGATTTTATAAGGAGATACTTGGGGGAACGTCCGGGCAAAATAATCGAATTGGAAACAGGGAAAGTGTTGGGAAAACACAAGGGATATTGGTTTCATACCATCGGACAGCGAAAAGGATTGTATTTAAGCGGAGGCCCCTGGTTTGTTATCAAAAAAGATATTAAAAGAAATCTTATTTATGTGTCAAATGGCTATGACCCTGAAACACAATACGGAAAAACAATTAACTTACAAGGATTCCACTTTATTACCGAAGATGCTTGGGGAAATTGGGAAGGAGAAAAAGAAATTACGTTTAAAATCCGGCATACGCCCGAATTTACTTCGGGAACAATAAAAAAAATCGGAGATATTTATCGAATAGAATCACAGGATAAAATACAGGGAATTGCCGCCGGGCAGTTTGGCGTTATTTATGATAAAAATCGCAAAATCTGCTTGGGAAGCGGAATGATTATCGACGAATCGTAATTCCTTGTCGGAACATCATCGACATCCGACCTTTCATTTTTTTAACGCGGAATATTTGTAGAACTCCGAAAAACCAAGCACCTTTGCGTGAACAAATGTTCATTATCGCTTCCAACTCTAAGCTGAAAAGAATGCAGGATAAATCGGATAAAAAAGAATTTATTATCAAAAAAGCTTTTGAAGTTTTTCTTTCCAAAGGATATGAAAGCGCATCGATGACCATTCTTCACCGAGAATTGAATATATCGAGAGGGGCAATGTATCGGTATTTTCCGAGTAAAGACGATTTGTTTATTGCGGTTGTAGATAAGTATATTTTTGAAATGTTGGATAAGTTTCAACCGAATGAAGAAACAGAGCAATTAACCGTAGCAAAGCGAATCGAACTGTCGTATAGCCAAATTCAAAAAACAGCGAAATTATTCAATGGTATTGAAGATATAGAAGACCGATTTCTTAATTACACGGCTTTAACTATTCAGGCTGCAAAAATATATCCCGATTTTATCGAAAAATGGAGAACCTATCGCGGAAAATCTTGTGAGAGTTGGGGAAAAACGTTACTGAAAGCCGTCAACGCCGGAGAAATTAAACCGGATGTCGATATTGAGCTTTTAGCCAAATTCTTTTCAAAAGGAAATAACTTTTTTGAAGATTCGGAAGATGGCTCTCAATTTTTTATTAAAGGAATTAAATCAGGGAAAAAGATGATTAATTACATCTACTCGCTGATTAAAGTATAAATTTTTTTTGTCGATAAGATGAACGATTGTTCATCCGATAACTGTTTATGATAATTATTTATGAAGAAAAAAATTGTTAGAATTTCACCTTGGCATTTTGTGACAGCAATCATCACATTCTACTTTTTAACGAATGTCATGTATGAATTGCTGAACAAAGAAGAAGTAATTACGCAAGAAAATTACATCTTAAAACCGATGGAAGAAATTCAATCAAACAGGTTGAGCTTCGTATTGGTACATGACGAATCCTCTATTTGCAACAAAATGAAAAACAACATGGAATCTTTGGCTTCCGAAAGTTGCGATGATGCCGATTTTTTTGAAGTGGATGCCAATCAAAATACCGATTTTTTGGATCAATACAATGTTTCCGGATTACCTAATATCTTGGTTTTTAATGACGGCCGGGAATGTATGAGATTGATGGGACTTATTTCGTTGGAAAATCTGAAAACCATTTATACGTCACTTGCAAAAAAATATCTGAAAATATGAAATCGCTACTTAGATTCATTCGGACAAATAAAAGAACTTTAGCAGGAATGGTTCTCGGAACGATTCTCGCCTATTTTTATTGGAAATACTTCGGAATCCGATGGGGAACTTATCCGCTTTCTTCCGAATGTTGGGTAAATTGTGTTTATGGATCCTTATTCGGAGGATTTATCGCTTGTTTAACAGGAAAAACTTGATTTCTTCCAAATAAAAAATCCTTGGACCGGTAAATCGCTTACACAATCCAAGGAATAAACAAAGACTCATGAAAGTTCGAAAATTAAAACTAATTTACTAAAACATCTTTATTTTCCGGAGCGCGCCGAAACATGGCGATTGCAAATGCACAAACCGGAACAATCTTAATTTTTTCTTCGCGGGCAAAATTAACCGCAGAATGAAACAAACTTTGGCCTACGCCTTGTCCTTCATATTCGGGTCTGACTCCTGTATGATCGATAATAATTTTATCGTCGCCGCCCCAAACGTAAGTCATTTCTCCCAATTCAATACCGTCTTCAATGGCAAGAAACACACCTTGTTTACCGTTATCTTTTCTGATTACATCCATGATTTTTATCCTTTAAAGTGATTTACGATGTGTGTCCCATCGCAGTACGGCGGATTTTTCGTTCCTCCGCATCTGCAAAAAGCGGTTGTTCCATATTTTAATTCGATTTTACCGTCTTTTCCTTTGACCGGAATATTTCCTGTCACCATCAAAGGGCCGTCGGGAGCCATTTCGACTAAAATTTCTTCTTTTTTTGTTGATTCCTCTTCCATAACTGTCTCTTTTTTACTGTTGTAATAATAAGTTAAAGCTTTACTCGGACACCGATCTATTTGCATAATCATTCTTTCTGTGGAAGCACCTGCCGGGTTGACCCATGGCCGCTTTTCAGGGTCAAATACTTCCAATAGCTCTCGCCAACAAAATGTGGCATGAATACAAATTCCCGGTTTCCAAACAATTGTTATGTCTTTATTGGAATATTCCTTTACGATTTCCCTTCTTTTGTCTTCTTCCATCTCCATTATTTTTTACTCTTTAGATAAACTGTAGCTGATTAATGAATAAATTAATTCCCGAGCAATTAAAAAATCTGCGGAAAGGTAATAAAAAAGATTCGATTTTTAACATAAAAATTAAATAAATTTTTCTACACGATTACAATATCGCTGTTTCGACAAATTTAAGGGGCTTTTTTTCTTTTTACGAGGTAAAGTGAAAACAAATTACAATGTTTGCTTTGCGATTTTTCGGTTTCTTATTATAACTTTGCATTTTCAAAATCGATTTTTTATGGAAAATAATTTGCTCGCCACAGAAGAAGAAATTGTAAAAATGCTGAAAACAGTTTACGACCCTGAAATCCCGGTGAATATATATGACCTTGGATTGATTTACGGAGTAGATATCGATGAAGACAAAAAAGTCAAAATAACCATGACTTTGACTGCTCCGGCTTGTCCTGCGGCTGATTTCATTATTGAAGACGTGAAAATGAAAGTGGAGTCGATTCCCGAAATAAAAAATGTTGAAATCGAATTGGTTTTCGAACCGATGTGGGACAAAGATATGATGAGTGAAGAGGCTAAATTGGAATTGGGATTTTTGTAACTATGGCAAAAGATAAAATTTATTTTGCATCGGATTTGCATTTGGGGTCAGATACTTATGAAGAGCCTCTTATCTCGGAGAAACGATTTGTCCGTTGGCTCGATTCAATCAAAGACGAAACGAAAGCCCTCTATTTATTGGGCGATGTTTTTGATTTTTGGTTTGAATATAAAAGAGTCGTTCCTAAGGGGTTTACCCGTTTTCTTGGAAAATTGGCGGAAATGAACGATAATGGAACTGAAATCCATTTTTTTATCGGAAATCATGATATATGGTTTTTTGATTATTTACCGAAAGAAATAGGAGCCATCGTACATAAGGAACCTCTCGTTACCGAATTATACGGAAAAAAATTCTTCTTATCGCACGGTGACGGATTAGGAGATGATTCGCAATCATTTAAATTATTACGTTCGATTTTTCATAATCCATTTTGTCAGTTTCTTTTTGCTCGATTTATTCCTTCGGCTTGGGGACTGCAATTCGGAAGTTGGTGGGCCAAACACAATCGCAAGCAAAAAATCAAAAATCCTATTTCGTATCTTGGCGAAGATAAAGAACATTTGGTTCTTTTTTCCAAACAAATAATTAAAGAACATCCCGATATCGATTATCTTATCTTTGGACATCGGCATATACTGCTTGATTTAATGCTCAGTAAAAAAAACCGGATGATGATTATCGGTGATTGGATGACTTACTTTTCGTATGCGGTCTTCGACGGAAAAAACTTACTTCTTGAACAATATTGAACCGAATTGACTTGGTAAAGACAAAAAGAAAACCGGATTTTGTTTTAAGATTCTATCTTTTTGAAACTTTTTTGTAAGCATCGTGGTAGAAAATAAAGCTTGCCGACGTGTTTTTTATTTTTTCTTTCAAGGATATTTTTGCATTTAACGATTCCAAAGGCTGAACATCGTAAGCAGAAATCCAATCGTCGGGCAGATGGGCTTTTGTCGGAATAATATCGCTTGGACAGACAATCCATCCTTCCTCCGAGAGAAAAGAAAGAAGAATTTGGCCGATTGTGTGGCCGGGGTAAATGGAAAGAAATAAATTCGGATACAATTCAATATCTTCGTCGATAAGCGTTAATAAATCGGCTTGCTTCACGGGCATCATATCGTCTTTTCCGAAAGAATGTTTCTCCAATAAATTCGGGTTTAAATAATTATCCCATTGCGCTTCCCCGACATAATGCTTTGCATTCGGAAACGTAATTTGCAACTGATTGTTTTTATCTCTGTATGTGCATCCTCCGCAGTGGTCGAAATGAAGATGCGAGAGAATAACATCCGTAATGTCATCAGGATGAAATCCCTGACCTTTTACCAAGTCGACAATGTCTTTCGTATCATGAAACCGATAATACGCCCACTTGCCCAAGTCTTTTGTCCCGACTCCGGTATCGAAAAGAATCACTTTTTCATTGCTCCAAAGTAAAACGCAATTCATCGCCAAAATGCAGCAATTATCATCACCGGAAGGATATTTTCGCTTCCATGCCCGTTTGGGGACTGCACCAAACATAGCTCCTCCGTCAGCATGGAAAAAGCCTGTTTCCAATATTCGATATTGCCACATATTTTTTGTACTTTTGCGCAAAAATAGAAAATTCTTCACGCTATTTCGGCTGTTTCAACTGAATATTGATGGCCTTGCTGTTAAATATAATTAATTGTTTATGACTGTCGTTAGAAAAAATATCTTGGTTGCAGGTGCAAACGGACAATTGGGAAATGAACTGCAATTGCTATTTGACCATTATCCCGGGTTTGAGTTCTTCCCCGCAGATGTCGATGTTTTGGATCTGACCGACCAAACAAAAACAAAAGCGTTCGTCGCAAAGAATCGAATCGACTATATCGTTAATTGTGCCGCATATACGGCGGTAGATAAAGCGGAAGATGAACCGGAACGCTGTTATGAAATCAATAAAGACGCGGTGGCTTATTTGGCCGAAGCAGCTCGCGGAAAGGCTAAAATCATTCATATCTCGACGGATTATGTGTTCGACGGAACGAATACGATTCCTTACAAAGAGACCGACCAAACAAATCCTCCATCCGTTTACGGCAAGAGTAAAAAAGAGGGAGAAGAAATATTGTTTTCCATCCATCCCGAAAGTATTGTTATTCGCACGGCTTGGCTGTATTCTTCCTTCGGAAATAATTTCGTTAGAACCATGATTCGTCTGGGAAACGAAAAAACCGAATTGAATGTTGTTGCTGACCAAAAAGGAACTCCGACTTGTGCTGCCGATTTGGCAAAAGCGATTCTGGATATAATCGTTCATGCCGAAGAAAACAAAACATTCCCGGCCGGAATTTATCATTACAGCAATGAAGGAGAAACAACTTGGTATGGTTTCGCAAAGGAAATCTTCCGTTTAACCGGAATAAATTGCCGAATAAATCCCATTGCAACGGCACAATATCCGACAAAAGCCTCCCGACCGATGTACAGCGTTCTGGATAAAACAAAAATAAAGCAAACCTTTCGTATCGATATTGCAAATTGGGAAGATAGTCTAAAGAAATGTATCGATAAATCGATAAAAACAAATTAAAAAAATATGAGCGAATTAACCGACGAAATACGGAGAAGGAGAACTTTTGCCATTGTCAGCCATCCGGATGCGGGAAAAACAACCCTCACCGAAAAACTGTTGCTTTTCGGTGGTGCCATCCATGTTGCGGGAGCCGTAAAATCGAATAAAATAAAGAAGACGGCAACTTCCGATTGGATGGAAATCGAAAAACAACGGGGAATTTCCGTTGCCACTTCCGTGATGGGATTCGAGTACGACGGATACAAAATCAATATTCTGGACACTCCCGGTCACCGCGATTTTGCGGAAGATACTTACAGAACATTAACGGCCGTCGATAGCGTCATTATTGTTGTCGATACCGCCAAAGGCGTGGAAGCTCAAACACGCAAATTGATGGAAGTTTGTCGAATGAGGAAAACGCCGGTGATGATTTTTGTCAATAAAATGGACCGCGAAGGGAAAGACCCTTTCGATTTGCTGGATGAATTGGAACAGGAACTGCAAATCAGTGTGCGCCCTTTGAGTTGGCCCATCGACAGGGGTGTCAAATTCAAAGGAGTATATAATATTTATGAAAAAAAATTAGACTTATATACGCCAAGCAAGCAGAAAATAACCGAATCGATAGCGTTTAAGGATGTAAGCAATCCGGAATTGGAAAAATATATCGGAACCGATTTGGCCGGACAATTGCGAGCCGACCTGGAATTGATTGAAGGAGTTTATCCCGAATTTGATGTAAATACTTATCTGAAAGGGGATGCGGCTCCTGTTTTTTTCGGTTCCGCTCTGAACAATTTCGGAGTGAAAGAACTGCTTGACTGTTTTGTACATATCGCGCCTTCGCCCCGGCCGGTAACGGCGGAAGAGCGGGAAGTCAATCCCGAAGACGCTTTTGCCGGTTTTATTTTTAAGATTCACGCCAACATGGATCCCAATCACAGAAGTTGCATCGCTTTCCTGAAGATATGTTCCGGCAAATTCGAGCGAAACACGAATTATAAACACGTTCGTTTCAATAAGATGATGAAATTCTCTTCCACAACGGCATTTATGGCTCAGAAAAAGGAAACGGTTGATGAAGCTTTTGCCGGAGATATTGTAGGTTTACCGGATACCGGAAATTTCAAAATCGGCGATACGTTAACCTCCGGAGAAGAATTGCATTTCAAAGGACTTCCGAGTTTTTCTCCCGAAATGTTCAAATACATCGAGAATGCCGACCCGATGAAAGCCAAACAATTGAACAAAGGCATCGACCAATTAATGGACGAAGGCGTTGCTCAGTTATTCATCAATCAATACAACGGCAGGAAAATTATCGGAACCGTCGGGCAGCTTCAATTTGAAGTTATTCAGTATCGTTTATTGCACGAATACGGAGCACAATGTAAATGGGAGCCAATCGGTTTATATAAAGCCTGCTGGATTGAAAGTGATTCGCCGGAAGCTCTGGATAATTTTAAAAAACGAAAATATCAATACATTGCAAAAGACAAACAAGATAGAGATGTTTTTCTTGCCGATTCGAACTATGTATTACAGATGGCTCAACAGGATTTTCCGGATATCCGGTTTCATTTCAGTTCCGAGTTTTAAGCAACGGCGCAAAGCAAAAAAAGAGATGCAGTTACCCGCATCCCTTAGTTCTTAACTCTTCACTCTTAGTTCTTCACTCACTCCGCAATACACCTAACACTCTGGCCGTTCGCACGGTAGTAGCTGTCGCCCGCGTACACGTTGCTACTGCCGAAGGTCATGTAGTACGAGTAGGTACCATCCACTACACTACTCCAATAGTAGCCGTAGCTACCCGTATAGCCCACGATACCGTCGCTGTAGCTCCGGATACCGCCGGCAGGCAAGAAAAGTAACGGCTCAGGAGCACCGGCATCGATAAGAGGATCGTTACCGGTCTTGTAACCGAGAGCGGCACCGTCCCATTCACCGAAGGTGTACAACGCGTAACCGCAAGTCTTACCGCCACTCCAAGAGGTCGATGCCGTACCCTCGGAAACAGGTACCCACACTATACCCGGATTTCCGTCGGGAATAAGTCCTAAACCGGAAGATGTACTATTACTACCATAGGCATCAAAGTAATCAGACCATGGGTTATCGGGCCCATTCTCCTTATGACCAAGCAATGCCCATTCATACTGAGTAGGTACGCGATAACCGGAAGGACAAGGATTATTGACATTTTGAGGGTCGCTATAAGTTGTGTTGGTTTGAGTAGCTAAACCGCCGCCGTTGCCCCACAAATAGTCGGTTTGATCCGAAAGCCAATCATCATTACTGCTGCCATAGACAAATTGGCCGCCGGCAGCAGCATCGGCAGCGGTATCGTATTGGTCGGGCGTGAAACTGCCGGAATGACCGGCCATGGCGCACCGCAACGAATGTTCCGCATCCTTACGGCCCCACTGGTACAAGCCCCCGAATACGGTTATGTCACTCGCATCGCCTTGAGTATCGTAAGCCATCTGCTGTTTGGGAGTAAGACCGGGATTGGCACCGAGGTTGTAAGTCAGAAAGCGCAAGGTGGTTTTTCCGACCAAAGGACCGGCACCGTCTTCGTCTACCTCGATGTCAACATATTTCGTTACGTCATCGACAGGATAGAGTCCCTCCCATTTCGCACCGTCCCATACATAAATCCCTCCCGGAAGCCATGCGTTGCATCCATGCACATCTATGGGGTACACCGTCAGCCCGACATGCTTGGCATTTTCAGCCGGGTCGTAGTCGTCGTTAAGCATCGGGTAAAGCTTGTTAAAATCGGTCAGCTGCACGCGAGGCAACATCATCCCCTTGGTGGAATTGACACTTTCATCGCTTGTTTTCAGGTCGAGCAACGAACCTTCGTTCGGGTCGATGTTCGCACCTATCGTTACCTGTGCGCGGGAATAGCCGGTTAACAGCAGACAGAAAATCACCGGCAACAGCCGATACTTCGTAATGTTTAATT
>JAIRRK010000067.1 GCA_031256015.1 Dysgonamonadaceae bacterium | reverse complement strand
AAGAATTTTCCGTTTTTTATATATTTGGCAAATTCCAAATCTTTCAAAGCAAGAGCAGCCTTGGTTGAATCCAAAGAAACCGATTGTTTCAAATTTTCCGTTACTTTATCCAAATTATTGGTTCTCGCTCCGACAATTGCTTTCAGATAGTAAGTTGTTGCATTGGGCGATGCAATGGCATTCAACGTATTTTCCGCTTTGTTGTAATCTTTTGCCAGAATTTGTGCAACCGCAGCATTGTTATTGATTGTTTTGCCGAAATTTTGAACGGCTTTTGCATAATCTGCATTGGCTACGGATAAATGTCCCATTGCGTTATTCAATTCGGGAACTCCGGCGGCATTTCCGAAATATTCTTGAGCTTTTTCCGCATTTCCTTTGCTTAAAGCAATAAAGCCTAAATTCAAGTTGGCTTCGGGAAGGCTTCCCGCTATTTGATTCGCTCTGTTGAAATAAGTTTCGGCGGAAGATAGATTTCCTTTCAAGTATTCGATTACTCCGACGTTATTGAATGCCCGAGAGTCGCGAGGATAAATCTCCGTTACTTTTTTGTAAATATTTTCTTTCGAATCCAAAGACGATGTCAATGTAGCGGCATAAAGCAGTTCTTCAATGTTCAATGATTTGGGATTGGAGGCCGCCAAAGAAGCGATTTCTTCATCCGATTTTCCGATAATTTCGATGTTTGCGGTTAATCGGGAGCGGCGTAATTGAGGAAGTACTTCTTCCGTTAAATCGGAATAAACAGCGGAAATGTTTTTTATTTCTCTTTCTCTTTGTTCCGAATCCGAATACATTGAAAGGACACGTAAAATCAAATCTTTATCCTGAATGTTGGATTTTTCGACCAACGCTTTGAATCCGTCCCAATCTTGAGCCGTATATCTTGCATTGACAGGAGCATCGATTTGTGCTTTTTTCAATTCTTTGTTCAAATATTTTTCCGTATTGGCTTCCCTTCTTTCGGCCAATTTTTCATTTAAATCGTAGCCTCCGTCGGGAGAAGCATAAGAAGATATTTCAATATCTACGTTTTGATTTGGAGCAGCATCGGCACCGGCAACAAGATCTTTCCAGTCAATCAATTCTCCTTTTTTTAACTCGCTTGAACGGAGTTCGGCTTGTTGAATTAAGAACATAATGTTCGCATCGTGAGCTTCCCTGATAATTCGTTGAAAGTTATCCTCTGCGATAGCCGGAGTTTCGGATGTAATATCCATTAAGGCGGCGGTAGCTAAAACTCCGTCTCCTATATGTATTTCCGGAAGCTCGATTACTTTGTTTCCGACTTTTGCTTTGAGCGTCAGGTAAAGTTGAGAATTTTGCATTTCCGGAGTGTAGTCGAACGATGATTTCATCACCACATTGGCTCCTGTTTTTTGATAAATAACTTGTCCGTTTCCTGCCACTTTTTCTCCTTGATACAAATAAGAAGTGCCCGGAGCTTCTCCACCTTCATAACGAAGGACCGGAACGACGGTGAGACTTGCTTTTTTATTAAACCACTTGGCAGGGAAAGTTGCATTGATTGTAACCGGAACTTTTCCGGCAACTAATTCCAGAGGGTTAGGTTCTGCTTTTACGTAATTTGAATTCAAGGGAGATAAACCACTTTTACAAGAGGTAAATAACCCGATTGATACAAACAAACAAGCAAAAAAAGATAAACAAATGTTTTTTTTCATGATTCAAAAAAATTTAAAATTATTAATGCTTTTTATTTTGATGCAAAACTACATTTTTAACATGAGTTTAAGAAAATACTTGGATTAAAAATAAGTTAATAAATGATTTTTCCGAAAAAAGACTCGTTTCCGGAGACAAATTTAACTATTGCAATGCTTCCTTTCGGTCGAGATTGCAAATAAATACGACGTTCTCCGTTCGAAATATTGTTTTTTTGAATTAACTGTCCGTTTAGATTGTAAATAAATAATTTTCCGGATTCTTTTATTTCGGGAAAATAAAGCTGATTTTCCTGTCGATTGTAAGTAAAGACATTCTTGTTTTTAACGGCAACATCAGCAATGGCTGCATTGTACGTATGTTGCAGCAATGCCTGAATAGCCAAAGAGGTCGTAACCGATTGAACCGAATAATTATCGGCCGTAACCCAATCTCCGATTTGAGTTTTTATCCAAGCTGTATTTTCCTTTTCTCCGGATATTCTTCCGGAATTGTAAACGGCAAATCGATTGTTTTCCGAATAGTTAATTTTGTAACCGGCGAAAAAATGTTTTCCGACATAAACCGGTTGGTCAAGAAGAACAAAATTTTCAGTCGGAGTTAAGTTGGTAATTTTATTCTTTTCGAGTAACCCCAAAGTCCCCGAATAATCCGAATATTGCGGCCGGAATGTTTGGGTTGCAAGTAAATTACGAGGAGAATCGTCTCCCTCATAAATAGTGATTTCCACATCCGACAAATAAGAGTACGACATCGGAGGAATAAGCAGATACACTCCGTATAGCAGGGAGGTTGAATCGGGCGAAAACTCTTCCGCAAATTCCAAAACATTCAAATGGCTGTTTCCGAACAGATACCCGTTATTTGGAGCTTCGTATCGTGTCAATGTCAGTGTGTCGACCGAATTAAAGTCTGAATTACTCAATTTGAAAAAAGGATTGTCTTCATTCGGATTGAGGCCCGACCATTGTTTAACTCCCGTGTTGATAGGATCTAAATAGGTTTTTAGTTGGTTATCGACATTATCGGTTTCCCATCCTTTGAACAAAGCAAAGAAATAATCGGACCCCGAGCCCGGATTTTCTCCGTTGCAAACGGAAGAACCTCCTGTTAATCCTCCGACAATTAAATTGTTTCTATCAAATAAAGGAGAACCCGATGAGCCGGCATAAGTCGACCCGATATTCCACGAGCTTATTTTCCAATGAGAAAGCTTATCGAAGTAACTTCCGGTTGTTCCCGGTATGGAGGATAGCGTAATTACCTTGTTTGCTTTTCCGAATTTTTTTACGCTCGCATCCGGATGATGCAGATTGGAATAAGGTTGATTATTTCCGTTCGAATCGATGTTCCATCCCGCATAATAGGCATTATAATAATGCGGAGGTTTTTCTTGCAATTCAAGCAGGGCGATGTCGTTTTTCTCGAGAATTACTCTCGGATAAGTCATCGCGGCCGACATTTCTTCTGTTCCTTTCATTTTGGTTCCGCAAACAGGTCTGTCGTAATTGAAAAAAGCGATGATGGTTCCGGCTCTTCCGATATAAAAATCCATATCTCGACTGATCGCCATGGTTTCATTCAAACAATGCACCGCCGTTAAAATGTAAGGAGTTTCGTCATTGTTTGTATTGTTCACAAGAGTTCCCGTGCAAGTCATATTTCCGTTAATGATTAAAAGAACGGTCGATTGTATCGTTGAGTTGTCGGCTTCGGAACACAATGCATCAGGCATACAGTTGTAATCGCTTTTATCGACATTGGGACTTCCTCGTAAAATATCGTTATAATCGTGATTTACTTCTCCGATAACCAGCTTTCCTTCAAATTCGGCATCTGCCGGTTCGGAGTATTCAACAATGATAGCGTCGCCTGCGACCGGACGTACAGGCAAGATTTTTTCGGGTGAATTATTTCGATAATCAAAGGCTCCTATTATGTGGGATTGATTGATGTTGTAAATGAATAACTTTCCTCCGTGAGGGATTTCAAATTCGGTAAAAAGCAAATTGATGGAATAAGCTCCGTCCGATTTAATTCCGACTCGCCAAACTTTGGTGCCGTCATCCAATATTGTTTCGATTCCATCAACACTTCTTTCTATGTGAGTGTGAAATTTATGCGCAAAAAAATAACCTCTTTGAAACGATTGATGATTTCGTTTTATCGAATCAAGGTCAAAAGAAGGCATATCGATAAAAAGTCGGGACGAACTTTTGAACTTAAAATTATCCGGATACATAATATCGGTTGAAAAAAGAGGTTTCCCTCCATAACTTACTTGAGCCGATAAGCCGCTTGGAAAGAAGAAAAGCAGAAGAGAAAGAATGATTTTTATCCGGTTTCCCATAATTCTAAAATTATTAGTCTACAAAAATAATTTTATTTTCTTGAAAAACATTAACTTTGCTTGCTATTTTATATCGATAAACTTTTTTGATGAAAGAATTTATACTTACAGAGATTCAAACCGAAAATGCAGTTCTTGTCGGACTGATAACTCCCGAACAAAACGAGATTAAATCGAAAGAATATTTGGACGAATTGGAATTTTTGGCTACAACAGCGGGAATCAGTACCGTAAAAAGGTTTACGCAGCGATTAGATTATCCTCATCCGGTTATGTTTGTCGGTTCCGGAAAACTTCAAGAGATAAAAGATTTTGCTCAAAATGAAGACAATGAAGTAAGTATGGTTATTTTCGACGACGAGCTTTCGCCCAAACAATTAAGGAATTTGGAAGCCGAATTGAAAATAAGAATCATGGATCGAACAAGTCTTATTTTGGATATTTTTGCCGGAAGAGCTCAAACGGCTCACGCAAAAACACAGGTCGAATTGGCTCAATATAATTATATGCTCCCTCGATTGAAACGGCTTTGGACTCACTTGGAACGGCAAAGCGGTGGAGGAAGCGGCGGCTTCAGAATGAGAGGGCCAGGAGAAACTCAGTTGGAAACCGACCGACGGATTATCTTGAAAAAGATAACCAAACTAAAAGAAGATTTGAAAGAAATAGATAGGCAAAAAGCAACACAGCGAAGAAATAGAGGAAAATTGGTTCGCGTAGCTTTGGTGGGTTATACCAATGTCGGAAAGTCGACATTAATGAATCTGCTGAGTAAATCGGAAGTTTTTGCCGAAAACAAGCTTTTTGCAACATTGGATACAACCGTTCGTAAAGTTACGATTTCCAACTTGGCGTTTCTTCTTTCCGATACGGTCGGATTTATAAGAAAACTTCCGACGGAATTGATAGAATCTTTTAAATCGACTCTGGATGAGGTGCGAGAAGCCGATTTGTTGGTTCATGTTGTTGATATATCTCATCCTGCTTTTGAAGAGCAATTGGATGTTGTGACTCAAACATTAAATGATATTTCCAAAGAAGAAAAACCAACCGTTATCGTTTTCAACAAAATGGATGCTTTTTCGTATATAGAAAAAGAAGAAGACGATTTAACGCCGGCGACAAAAGAAAATGTGTCGTTGGAAGAATTGAAAAAAACATGGATGAGTAAGTTAAACGAAAATGCGGTATTTATATCTGCAAAAAAGAAGCAGAATATAGAAGAGTTAAAATCTCTTTTGTATGAAAAAGTAAAAGAACTCCACGTACAACGATTTCCTTATAATGATTTTCTTTATCAGGAATACGACGAGGAAGGATTGGAATAGACGGAATTTTTTAAGAAAATAAAGTAATAAAAGAACAAATTTATGGCAACACATCCATTTCATTATCAGGAACTTTTCCCAATGGGAAAAGAGGATACCGAGTATTATTTATTGACGAAAGAAGGGGTTTCTACGGCTCAATTTGAAGATAAAGAAATTCTGAAAGTAGAACCCGATGCATTAACGAAATTGGCTAATGCCTGTTTTCGCGATGCATCGTTTTTTCTTCGTCCCGCTCATCAGCAGCAGGTAGCCAAAATCCTTTCCGACCCCGAGGCGAGCGAAAACGATAAATTTGTGGCACTGACCATGCTTCGGAACGCCGAAATATCTGCGAAAGGCATTCTTCCTTTCTGTCAAGATACAGGAACAGCAACCATAATCGCTAAAAAAGGGCAGCAGGTTTGGACCGGAGGAGGCGATGAAGAAGCTCTTTCAAAAGGAGTATACAAAACCTATACGGAAGAAAATCTTCGTTACTCACAAAATACGCCCTTAGATATGTATGCCGAAAAAAATACGGGAACCAATTTGCCGGCTCAAATCGACATACAAGCTGTTGACGGCGACGAATATAAATTTTTATGTATAGCCAAAGGTGGAGGCTCGGCGAATAAAACATTTTTATTTCAGGAAACAAAAGCTTTGTTAAATCCTCAAACCTTGGAGAAATTCATGATTGAAAAAATGAAATCTCTCGGAACAGCCGCCTGTCCTCCTTATCACATTGCTTTTGTAATCGGAGGAACATCGGCAGATGCTTGTTTGAAAACGGTGAAATTAGCTTCCGCCAAATACTATGATAAGCTTCCGACGAAAGGAAACGAGTACGGACAAGCTTTCCGAGATGTGGAATTGGAAGAAAAAATGCTGAAAGCTGCTCAGGAAATAGGCTTGGGAGCTCAGTTCGGAGGAAAGTATCTGGCTCACGATATACGCATCATTCGTTTGCCGCGTCACGGAGCTTCCTGTCCCGTCGGTTTAGCTGTTTCTTGTTCCGCAGACCGAAATATCAAGGCCAAAATAAATAAAAACGGTATTTGGATTGAAAAAATGGAGGATAATCCGGGACGTTATATCCCGAAAGAATTAAGAAAGGCAGGAGAAGGTGAAGCCGTAAAAATTGATTTGAATCGACCAATGAAAGAAATTTTGGCCGAATTGACAAAATATCCGGTTGCTACTCGTCTGTCTCTGAATGGGCCTATTATTGTAGGTCGTGATATTGCTCATGCCAAATTGAAAGAATTGTTAGATAAAGGCGAAGATTTGCCTCAATATGTGAAAGATCATCCGATTTATTACGCCGGTCCGGCTAAAACGCCCAAAGGGATGGCTTCCGGTTCCATGGGGCCGACTACAGCCGGTCGGATGGATTCTTATGTCGATTTATTCCAATCGCAGGGAGGAAGTCTGATAATGTTGGCTAAAGGAAATCGTTCACAACAAGTTACGGATGCTTGTAAAAAACACGGCGGATTTTATTTGGGTTCTATCGGCGGTCCTGCCGCCATTCTTGCCGAACAAAATATTAAAAGCCTTGAATGTATCGCTTATCCCGAATTGGGAATGGAAGCTATTTGGAAAATAGAAGTGGAGGATTTTCCTGCATTTATCTTGGTGGAGGATAAAGGAAATGACTTTTTTAAACAACTGAAATAAAAACGCAATCTTCAGGTAGAAACGGCTCCTGATGACAAGAGCCGTTTCTGCGCTGAAGAGCGTTCCCATTTAAACCTTAACAAATTATGTGGCGCGACTTTTTTTACTTCTCCCGTCGGGAGAAACAAGGAATTATCATTTTAATTGCATTGATTGCCGGAATCTTTCTGGGCAAACTGATTTTTTCTCCCAAAACACCCGAACCTCTCCAACAATCGGAGCTTGTATTGACGGAATCTTCCGAAAAAGAGGATTCAATAAACAGGAATTTATTGCATAAACCCGAAAAAATTTCACCGGATAAGGGGAAAAAGTATTCCGTAAAAGCTAAACCTACCAAACAGGATGCTCCCCGAAAATATTATGCCTATGAAAAAGATACATTGATTCGACCGAGTCGACAACCATTTTCCGAAACTCAAAAAATAAAAATCGGAACAACTATCGAATTAAATTCAGCCGACACAACGGATTTGAAAAAAATACCGGGAATCGGATCCGCTTATGCAAAGAGAATTGTAAAGTACAGAGAAATTTTAGGCGGGTTTTATTGTGTGGAACAATTACAGGAAGTGTACGGAATGTATGAGGAATTATATGAGGGAATAACTCCGTTTTTAACCATAAACAAAGAGTTAATAAGAAAGATGGAAGTAAACAGTTTTTCTTTGGATAAATTGAAATCGCATCCTTATATCAATTTTTATCAGGCAAAAGCAATCATTGAGCTTCGCAAAAAGAGAGGATCTATATCGGATATTCGAGAATTAAGTTTGTTCGAAGAATGGACAGATGAAGATCTGGAGCGATTGAAAAATTATTTACACTTTTAACATATAAAAATAGTTATTATTTTCACTTACAAAAAAAAAACTCTATTTTGCGCGCTTGTTTTGGAAATTTGAATAAATCGTATTTTTTATTTTGAAGTACTTTATTACCCTCATCTGCGCTTTTTTTCTGTTTTTCTCTTGTGATTCTTTTTTCAATGACAAGGAGCTTCCCGGCTATGTGGTAACGGTACGTGATTTTGAGAATTCTTTGAAAATAGAAGGAACGGTTGAACCCGTAAATATGGTCATTGTGTCTTGTCCCGCTAATTGGGAAGGAACGGTTAATTCCATTGTTGAAGACGGAACTTATGTTGAAAAAGGCGAAATATTGGCAGTTCTTGAATCTCCGCGTTTGGCAACAGACTATGAAGCCGTTTCAACAAATCTTGAGATGCTCAAAGCAAATTTGCAACAAATAAGAGCCGATCTTGATTTTCACTATGCTTTGCTGGAAACACAAGTGGAAAATAACAAAGTGGATACGGAAATCGCTTTGATGGATTCTGTCTCTCTGAAATTTGCAACTCCCAATCAGAAAAGAATTCATGAATTGGAATTGAGGCAAATTGTTCTTCAAAAAGAAAAAATCAATAGGCGATTGAAATCCCTTGAAAGAATTCAACAAACAGACTTGAGAAGATATGAATTGGAAATTCTGAGGTTGACAAATCGCTTGGAATCTATGAAAGAGCAATTGGATGCACAGACAATAAAAGCTCCTCAAAAAGGTTTAGCACTAAGAGCAGACTATCGCGTTACCGGAAAAAAATTACAAATCGGAGATGTTGTTTTGAACAGAATGCCTATCGTAATGATTCCCGATGTGGATACAGTCAAAGTGAAAATTAAAGCATCGGAAGTTGATTTTAAAATGATTAATATAGATGATTTCGTTGAGTTTACTTTCGATGCGATGCCGGATAATAGGGCTTGGGGAAAAATCAGAATGAAATCTCCGGTAGGGCAGCAATACAGCGAAAATTCCAAAGTGAAATTCTTCGAAATAGAAGCTTCTGTTGATTCCGCAATGATGATTCCTGACCCCGGATTGACTGCTAATTGCAAAATTATTTTGAAACAGGTAAGAGATACAATCGTTATCCCTCAAATAGCTGTCAATGAAGTCGATTCGATGAGAGTCGTTTTTGTGAAGAAAGGTAAAGATTACGAGATGCGTCAGATTGAGACCGGTTTGTCGTCTCCAAAAGAAGTTATTGTTTCGGCCGGAATAAAAGCCGGCGAAGAAGTTTCTTTAATCAAACCGGAACAAGAAAGAATAAAATCAAGAGTGTTACTTCCTGTATCTACTGAAAAGGAAAATGATGAAACAGTGAAAGAAACGGAAACAATTCAAGATTCAATTAAAATAGAGAATGAAAAATAAAGCAATTCAAATTGGTTCATTTCTGTTGATGGCAGCAGGATTTTTGTC
>JAIRRK010000007.1 GCA_031256015.1 Dysgonamonadaceae bacterium | reverse complement strand
AAAATAAAGGCTTACCGTCCATCAATCGTTATGGAACAGGGGATCTCCTTATTAATATAGCCGTTTATGTTCCGGAGAATTTGAATAAAGAACAAAAAGAAGTTTTATCGAACATGAACGAGGATGAGAATTTCCAACCGTCGTCTTCGGTAAAAGACAAAGTATTCCAAAAGTTTCGAAACTTATTCGATTGATGTCGAAAGAAAAACATGACCGAAAAGAAATGGTTTTGATGATTGATCCTTCCGTCAAAACCATTTTGAATGAAGATGGTTTAGCCACGATTATACTTCCTCGTTTCAAAAATAAACTGCTCATCAAATTACGTGGAAGTGAAATACGGAAAAATGATATAAAACTCGATCTGGACGAGTTAGGTACATCGGTGTGGACTTTAATCGATGGGAAACGAACGATTAGAGAAATCCTTTTCGATTTGGAAGATGTGGGGAAGAATCAAGAACAGTTTGAAGAAAGAACCATCACGTTCCTTGCCGGTCTTTATCGAAACAAAATTCTTCGTGAAAAATAAAATAGCCGAATCTTTTCGTCCGATCAACGGATGAATAATCTTTCAAAAACGCATCAGTCGGAACGTTGATTATTGATCGATATAGTGTATATTTGCATTTCGTATAAAGATATGAAATTCCAATTAACATCCGATTATAAACCGACCGGCGATCAGCCGCAAGCCATCAGCGAATTAGTCGCCGGGATAAAGCAGAATTTGCCTCATCAGACATTATTGGGCGTTACCGGTTCGGGGAAAACGTTCACGGTAGCCAATGTTATTCAAGAAGTGAATCGGCCTACTTTGGTGTTGAGTCATAATAAAACATTGGCCGCACAACTTTACAACGAATTTAAGACTTTTTTCCCGCATAATGCCGTTGAGTATTTCGTTTCCTACTACGATTATTATCAACCGGAGGCTTACGTTCCGTCCACCAATACGTACATAGAAAAGGATTTAACGATTAATGATGAAATTGAAAAGTTGCGGTTATCGGCAACTTCGGCTTTGCTTTCCGGGCGAAGAGATGTGATTATTATTTCTTCCGTATCTTGTTTGTACGGAATTGGAAACCCGGAAGATTTCAGGGAAAATGTTATTTTCATCAAACGAGGAATGACAATTACTCGAAACGATTTTTTGCGGAAATTGGTTTCGAGTTTGTATTCCCGTAACCAGATTGACTTTCTGAGGGGAAATTTCAGGGTTAAAGGAGATACCGTAGATATTTTCCTCGCTTACAGCGAAATTGCTTTACGCGTTCTCTTTTGGGGCGATGAAATAGAGGAAATCCATACTTTCAATCCCTTGGGTGGTAATCTTCTGGAAATTTATGATGAATATAATATCTACCCGGCTAATTTGTTTGTTACAACAAAAGAACGGATTAACATAGCCGTCAAAGAAATTGCTGCTGATTTGGTTGAAAGAGTCAAGTATTTTACCGATGAAGGGCATCCTCAAGAAGCAAAACGGCTTCAAGAAAGAGTTACCTATGATTTGGAAATGATACGGGAATTGGGATATTGTTCCGGAATTGAAAATTACTCGCGCTATTTCGATTGTCGACCTCCGGGAAGCCGTCCGTTTTGTTTGATTGATTATTTTCCGAGAGATTTTCTCACTGTTATAGATGAAAGTCATGTCACCGTTCCTCAAATAAGAGCCATGTACGGAGGAGACCATTCGCGAAAAATCAATTTAGTTGAATATGGATTTCGATTGCCTGCCGCCATTGACAACCGTCCATTGACTTACGATGAATTTGAATCGCTTACTCCTCTGAAAATATTTGTCAGCGCAACTCCTGCCGATTTCGAGTTGGAAATGTGCGAGGGAATTGTTACGGAACAACTTGTTCGGCCGACAGGACTTTTAGACCCGATTATAGAGGTTCGTCCGAGTTTGAATCAAATAGATGATTTGATGGAAGAAATTCAACTGCGAACAGAAAAAGGAGAACGGACTCTGGTCACCACTTTAACTAAGCGAATGGCAGAAGAGTTGAATACGTATTTCATCAAAGCAGGAATAAATACGGCTTACATTCATTCCGACGTGGATACATTGGACCGAATTGAGATTATGGAAAAACTTCGACAAGGAGTTTTCGATGTTTTAATCGGAGTGAATTTATTAAGGGAAGGATTGGATTTTCCCGAAGTTTCGTTAGTGGCCATCTTGGATGCAGATAAAGAAGGTTTTCTTCGTTCCCATCGTTCTCTGACTCAAACAGCCGGTCGGGCGGCTCGGAACATCAACGGGAAAGTGATTTTTTATGCCGATAAAATCACTGAAAGCATGCAAAAAACAATTGATGAAACAGACAGAAGAAGAGAAAAGCAAATACAATATAATGCGGAACACCACATTACACCCAAACAAATTGTCAAGACAATACAGTCGGCCTTAGTCAAAAGTTCGGAGAAAGACAACAAAAAGTCTTATTCGGAAGCGGAAAGGACAATCAATATCGCGGCCGACCCGGTTGTAAAGATGATGACGAAAGAACAATTGCAAAAAGCCATCTATCGGACAAAGAAAATGATGATGGATGCTTCCAAAAAATTGGAATTTTTAGAAGCGGCTCAATACAGGGATGAATTAATTAAATTGGAAGAAATGATGAAAAATCGATACGGTACATAAAAATAACAGGCTGTATCGGACCGATGTTAAAATCTTTCATCACTTACGACGGTTTTTTCAAAGAATGACGAGATAACAGAGAGAATATTATTACATTTGTGGCAATATGTATTTTTAATTTAATAAAGAGATGAGTAAACTAATTTTTTTGACAGTTATTACTGTTTCGGTTTTCTTCGCAAGTTGTGGCGGGCCGGTTAATCCGCAAGTTTTTAATAATACAACCATTAAAATCTTCGAAGAAGCGAATAAAACTTTGTCTGAATTTGATTCCAAGATTACCTCCGGGATAAGGGCGAATGATTTGGCAAGCATTGCTGTTGCGGCTGATTCAGCCTTGGCAAGGGTAGATGTGCAAATAAATAAAATGAAAGACCTTAAATCTCCTCCAAACGGAGTGAAGTATAAGGAATCGGTATCGAAATTTCTTGAAACAACCAAAGCCGTTGCGGAGATAGGGAAAAAATATTCGGCTTTGGGAGAAGCATATACACGAGCAGAATTGGATGCTGTGGAAAAAGAGTATAGCGATAAAAAGAAAGAACTTTCGGAAGACTTGAAAAATGTAGCCAATATGCAAATTCAATTTGCAAAGGCTGTAAGAGCCAGATAAACAGTTCTTTCGATAAAAGTCATAAAGAAGCTGTCGAAAAACAAGTCCTTTCGGCAGCTTCTTTTCTGTTAAAAAAATCGATGAGATAACCCATAAAATAAGGGATATTTCATTACCTTTGGGAACTTAAAAAATTAAATCATTTATACATGAAATCACATAATTATTTTCTTTTGGTTTCTCTTTTGTCTTTCTGTTTGAATTTCAATCTTTCTGCTCAGAAAGAAGTGGCCGTTTTCCGGATGAAAACATCTCCTGTGTTTCCTTTTCAAAATCCGATTATGCTTGATAGCGTTGATGTTCAGTTGAAAAAGTTTGAAACAAAAAATCTGTTGCAAAATGCCGTCGATTTCGAAACCGTTCGAAAAAGTACGACAGTTGTCAATGCGGAAATAGATAGTATTTTCACATTGGGAAAAATGGAAAAAGATACCGATGTCCCCGATAAAAACAAGGCTCTTCAATTGTTGTCTTTTCACATTGATGCGGATAGATACTGCAAAAGTGAATTGATTATTAAATCAGCCGAATTACTTGAGGTTTATGTAAACGGAAAGAAAGAAAAAAGCAAGGAAACTCAAGAAGATAACTTTTCCAAAGCCCAAGAGCTGAAAATCGATTTATCCTTAGAACCTCGAAATTACGAAGTAATAATTAAACGGATAGTTGACTCCGAAAAAGAGACAGAACCTCAAATGAAAATAGTAATCAAATTGAACAAGGAAAATGAATCGGCTCAAATATCACTTCCTTCCGATACGGCTAAAAGAAGACTCAATATCAACGATATTATGGATGGAACGCGGGCTTATTCATCCGGCATTTCCCCTGATGGAGAATACTATTTGATTAATATAAGAACTGTTTTGCCCGGAGGAAAAAACAGCTATAACAACGAATTGAGAGAGCTAAAAGATAATCGGATTGTTTATCGTTTCCCTTCCGGAATCAGTCCTCGTTGGTTTAACGATAAAAGTCAATTGATTTATTCTCGTTCCGGCTTAAATGACAAAGACATAGTGGTGTTTGATATTCCGAGTTTGCAGGAAACGGTTATCGCTGGAGATATTAAATTCGACAGTTTCCGAATATCTCCTGACGGACAAACCATCTTGATTAGTCAAAAAACGGAAATTCCGGCGGATAAAGGAGATTTGAAAAGGGTATTGTCTCCCGGCGACCGTTCCGGAAGCTTCAGAGAGAGGTCGTCGCTTTTTCTGTACACGGTTGCGGACAAAACTTTCCGACAAATTACTTTCGGACAAACCCGTATTTATCCGACCGATATTCGTCGCGACAGTAAAAAAGTGCTGCTGCTTGCATCGGAAGAAACCATAACGCAAAGACCTTTCCGTAAATATACACTTTTTGAAATGGACCTTCAAACATGGGCAGTCGATACCTTATTGGAAAGTTCTTCCATTCATGACGCGCAGTATTCGCCCGATATGAAGAGCCTGTTGTTGGTCGGAGATGCGGATGCTTTTGACGGTATCGGACAGAATTTATCGGAAGAACAAATTGCCAATACGTATGACAGGCAGGTTTTCATTTATAATTTGTCGGATAAAACAGTTGCTCCGATTACGAAAAATTTCGATCCGAGTGTCGAAAGTGCGAATTGGTCCGTTTACGATAATCAGATTTATTTTCGAGTGGAAGATAAAGATTCCATCAATGTTTACAGTTACGATACAAAAGGGAAAAAATATACACGACTTGATTTACCCGAAGAAGTGATTAACTCTTTTTCTGTCTCGGAGAAAAAGCCCATCGCAGTTTTCAGAGGACAAAGTAATGCAAATTCATCACGAGTTTATTCCTATAATTTGAAGTCGAAAAAAACAACTTTATTAGCCGACCCATTTAAAAATCAGTTGGATGAATTGGATTTGACTGCTGCTAAATCGTGGACATTTACTTCATCTTCCAGTACAGTCATTGACGGACGTTATTATTTACCTCCCAACTTCGATTCCGATAAAAAATATCCTTTGATTGTTTATTACTATGGAGGAACAAGTCCGACTTCTCGAACTTTTGAATCGGGCTATCCTTTACAGGTTTATGCCGCATTGGGATATGTTGTTTATACTCTTCAACCATCGGGAACCACCGGATACGGGCAGGAGTTTTCGGCTCGACACGTAAATGCTTGGGGCCGGAGAACCGCCGACGAAATTATAGAAGGAACGCTCAAGTTTTGCGAAGAACATCCTTTTGTCGATTCCGACAAGATAGGTTGTGTCGGTGCTTCATACGGAGGCTTTATGACACAATACCTGCAAACCCAAACCGATATTTTTGCAGCGGCTGTTTCTCACGCAGGAATCAGTTCCATTGCCAGTTACTGGGGCGAAGGCTACTGGGGATTAGGATACAGTGCTGTAGCAAGTGCAAACAGTTATCCATGGAATAATCCGGACTTGTATGTAAAACAAAGTCCTTTATTTCAAGCCGATAAAATAAATACGCCTCTTTTGTTGCTTCATGGTACGGTTGATACCAATGTCCCTATCGGAGAAAGTATTCAAATGTATAACGCTTTGAAAATATTGGGAAAAGAAGTCGAACTTATTCAAGTGGAAGGAGAAAATCATGGAGTATCGGATTATAAAAAACGAATAGAATGGAATAAAACCATTTATGCTTGGTTTGCCAAATGGTTGAAAGGTCAACCGGAATGGTGGAATGCCTTGTATCCTGAAAAATAAATCATACGTTAAAAATTTAACAATAAATTTTCCGGTTTTCCGAATAAAAATATTACATTTGCGCTTGTATTGTTTAGACTGATGGTTGTGTTTAAACATGAATAGTATTAATAAGAACAAGTTTAATTAGTTAACTTTAAAAAGTGAAAATAAAATGAGAAAGTCAAAGAATAACAGTTTTGCAGGCAAATTAACGGTTTTGAGTTTGTGCTTCGCTATGCTACTAGGATTTAATGCTTGTCAGGATGATGTCGATGGTGACATCGTAACTTTTGAATCCATACAGGTAGGTACTTTTCTTGAGAATGATCCTGATCAATATTCTGAATTCGTCAGTCTGCTTAAGTCTGTAGATATGTTTGACTTATTGAATACCTATGGAGTCTATACTTGTTTCGTCCCCACGAATGAAGCTGTAAGAAGTTATTACGCGGCAAATGGACTGTCATTTGAACAATTAAATGATTCAATACGAAGACATATTATTGAAAATCACTTGGTTTCCGGAAAAATAGGAACCAAACCGATTAAATCGATTGATTTTCCCATCGGTTCTCTTTCTTCTGCAAATATGAATAATCAATTTTTGCGAATAGGAACTCGGGGAGGAAGTATTTTCCTTGTTAATGATACTGCAAAAATCGTGAATCGCGACCAAGAAGTTCATAATGGAGTTATCCATACAATAGATAGAGTGCTTGAAACTCCAAGTGCTGAAATTAACGACCAAATGCAATCTCTCACCGATTTTTCTTTGTTTTATCAGGCAATGAGTCTTACGGCAATGATTGATTCTCTTTATCTGATAGAAAATAATTTCTACTCTTACCAGGGTCGAATCAAAGACATAAAGGGTTCATCACAATATGGGCCTCATGGCGGGTTTATGGAAACACCTCCCTTCTGTAATTACGGGTATACCGTTTTTATGGAAAGTGATGAAACGCTTGCAAGAGCAGGAATTACAACTTTGGATGAACTAATTAAATATTCCGAGGATATTTATTATAAATTATTCCCGCTAAAAGGAAATACGGAGGAACAAAGTCGAATCAAAGCTGATTATACCGACAGAAATAATGCATTAAATCGTTTTATCTCCTATCATATCATGGATAGAAAAATGGACGTGAATGATTTTATAAATCCGAAATGGGAAAAATGCTTTGTTGACGGAACAATCGTGCGGGATTATTATGAAATGATGATGCCTAATTCTCTGATTGAAGTCCAATCAAGAAATGTGATTAATAAAAATATGTATGATACAAATACCAATGACCCGGAACAGGAAGCAAGAGAAATAAAAATCACAAAAAACATAAAAGATTTGCTGAATGTATCTCTCTTGGAAATCAACAATATGCTGACTTACGATGGAGTTGAAAATAATGTTCTAAACAAACGGTTGAGAATGGATATGACCAATATGATTCCGGAGCTTTCTACCAATAAATTAAGAGGAGCAAACGAAGCCGGTGAATTTCCGTATATGGCACTGACAAACGAATTTTTTGCAGGTAATCCTCGTTCCCGCATTACTTGTACCAAAGAAACTCAATTCCAACACATCGGTTCGGATACTTATTGGAATTTGTATTCAGACGAATTTTTGTTCTGCGGTAAATATGATTTTACCATCACAACACCGCCAATTCCTCCCGGCCGCTGGGAAGTTCGTATGAGTTATACGGCAAATAGCGTAAGAGGAGTCGCCCAAATGTTTTTAAATGGAAAACCGGTCGGCATACCTTTGGATATGCGTGTAACAGGAGCTAATCCTGCAATCGGGTGGGTAGCCGATAGAGAGACAGACGATAATGGCGTTGAGAATGATAAGATGATGAGAAACAGAGGATATATGAAGGGTGTTACTTCCATTTTGCAAGCATCGTCCAAAACGGTTGTCAGAACCTCCTCTCAAGTTATACGAAGAATCATTTCCATAGAGGAGGTTACGGAAGCTCAACCGTTTACACTGAGATTCAAATCCGTAGAGGACCGCCAAGACAGGGAATTTATGATTGACTATTTTGAATTTGTTCCCACATCTTATTTGGAAATAGAGAAACGTGATTAATCAATTAATATTAATGATTTAAAAAGGAAGAGGCGATTTTCACAAAATCGCCTCTTCCTTTTTAAATCAACCCCCTCACTACTGCGCTTTCCTCTTCTTCTTTGCCTTGATACAAAGAATTAAAAAGTAAAAGTGAATAATTAAGAATTGTCCTGCGCTCCGCGCAGGAACCTGCAAATGCGACCTGCAAAGCCTAGGCCGTTTTAAACTCCGCGCCCTACCTCCGAGCTGCGCGTAGCGCAGAAATCCGGAAGCTCCTTAAAGAGTCGCTCTTCAAGGAGCACAAGAGACTCTCTTAAGGAAGCACAAGAGCCTGTCTTAAGGAAGCACAAGATCCTGTCTTATGGGGACACAAGAACCTCTCTTATGGGAGCATAAGAGACCCTCTGTAAGCTCCTTAAAGGACAACTCTTTAAGGAGTATAAGAGATAAACTTGTTTAAATGCAGTTTTCTGCGCGTAGCGCAGGTTGAATCTTCTTCTTTGTCTTGATACAAGGAAGAAGCAAACCACTCTAGTCGCAGGGTGACTACCACTCTCCTCGCATGATGGCTACCACTCTCCTCGCATGATGACTACCGGGGAAGGACACCTCAAACTGCGCGTAGCGCAGACATCTTCTTAGCCGTGGGCGAGCGTAGCGTAGCCCACGGATGCTTGTTGTCCCTCATAGTTACACAGCGTAGCTGTGTCATCTTTAAGAAGGAAAATCTGCGAGGAGAGTGGTAGCCATCATGCGAGGAGAGTGGTAGTCATCATGCGAGGAGAGTCGCAGTCATCATGCGAGGAGAGTGGTAGTCACCCTGCGAGGAGAGTCGCAGTTGCATCAACTAATTAAAGTTTTTATATTTTCT
>JAIRRK010000183.1 GCA_031256015.1 Dysgonamonadaceae bacterium | reverse complement strand
CATGGTTTTCATAATTGTTTATTATTTGTTTTTAAACGTTTTTTGTATCCGGTTGCAAAGCTAATAACTTTTTCTTAATATTTTGCAAATTCAAGAGAAAAAATGAAGAAAAAGTTTATTTTGTCTTCAAAGCTGCGTCTTTGTTTCACCGTTAAAGTTCCATTTTTACGCCTCCCATAAACACGAAACCGGGTTGAGGGATATTTCCTAAATCGAAATAAGATGTGTTGAAAAGGTTGTTTCCCGAAACATAAACATTCCAATCTTTTAATTTCCAATTGATTTTCAAATCCAAGAGAGCAAAAGGTTGGTATTCCGCTTCGTAAGCGGGTCGATTGCTTTCGTATTTCGTATAACTTCCTTCTCTGTCTTGCCAACGAAACTGCCAATCCGCCGTTATGTTTTTATAGATCGGATGGGTAATCCCGCCGGTTAATTTGTGCTTCAGATAATCCAACACATAATTGGAAATCAATCCGCCCGACTTTTTGTCTTGGTGCAGAAACGTATATCCTATGTTCAGACGAGTTGAGGCTAACAAAGGAACAATTTCTCCGGCTTGTATCAGGATGTTTATCTCGACTCCCGTTTTGTTTAATGACGTTAAATTCCTCGATTCCCATAAATCTTCCGGTTTCTCTTTTACCCAATCAATCAGGTTTTTGCCTTTCATGAAAAAGCCGGTCAGTGAGGTTGTCATAAAATAAGTTGTATGCTTCATTCCCAACTCGAACGATTCGGATTCTTCCGGCTTTACATCCGAATTTCCTTTGTGTGTTTTTCCTTTATAGTATAAATCGGTAAAAGTAGGTACTCGGACGGCATTATTCCATGAAGCAAATAATTTGTACGAGTTATTTATCCAATATCCGATATCGAACCGGGGATAAAACTTGAGCCGCTCTCCGAAAGCGGTATTGTAATTGATTAATACTCCTCCGCCCAATGTAAACCCATTGTAAATATAAGTATGTTCCATAAAATAACCGATACTCGTTCGGTTATCGGAATAAAGGTATTTCCCGTTCGGCTTATCCGCCGGTTTTCCCAAAACCGAACTGTGAATGATTTCGGTTCGTATATCTCCTCCGATTGAGGTCGTGCCGTATTCCCCTTGATAACGCCCCGTCAAATTGCTCCCGAAAACATCCGTCCGATGATAGTTCGGAGCAACATACCAATCCGGTATATCGAGTGTGCCTTTTCTGAATAAATGAAAGGTATTGTATTGTCGATTCCAATACAGTTGAGGGGTTAATTTCAATCGGGTATCCGTTTCTCCTCTTACGGAAGCAAAAACAGATCGGGTTTCGTCGTATTGATTCGGATATTCGGCCGAGAAAAAGGTATTGGCTCCATACTCTTTGTTATTGAATCCGAGTTGCAGGTTCATTGCAGAGCCGGATAAGTTAAAACGGCTTTGCCAAAGGGTATTGAAGAGGGAATAATCGCTGTTGCGAATGTAACCGGACGAAGATTTATAGCCGGTCGATAAACTGTGGGACGTGTTCTTTGTTTTCAAGTTTCCTCGAATTTCCGCGTGGAACAGGTCATACATTCCTCCTTCGGTGTTGATGTACAATCCCGATTTTTCATCTTGTTTGGTGATGATATTGATTCCGCCGGAGAAAGCGCCCGCACCGTAGTATAAAGAAGTCGGACCTTGAATGACTTCGATGCGCTCTATGTCGGAAAGATTAACGGGAAAGGATAAACTGTAATGGGCTGTTTGGGGATTGGAGAGATTGGCTCCGTCGAGGAGAATGGCTGTTTGTTCGAAAGTGCCGCCACGCACCGAGATGCCTGATAAAACTCCGTTACTTCCTCGTTGGCGGACATCTAAACCAACGACGTTTTTCAATAAGTCCGGAATACTGTTAACCGCTTGCTGCTCGATTTCCTGTTGTGTAATAATCGAAACAACTTTGGAAATCTGATTCTGCGTCAAGCCTGTTTTAGCGGACGAGACAACGATTTCATCCAATTCGTGTTCTTTTTCCGCCATTTCCTTCTCCGAAAAGGAAATTTGACTTTGAGTCGTAGTTTCCGTTGCGTGAGCAAATGTCAGCATACATCCCGAAACGACTCCGATGTTTACTACTTTGTGCATGCTGTTGAAAGCAGCATACGCCTTGCGGACAAATCTTCGAAAGCGATAGCCCGCCCTTGTTCCAAATAATTTCTGTTTCATTTTTGATTGATAAAATTAATTTAATAAAGTCGGCACAAAGATAGTTTTATTATTCGGTTTGAAGACAAATCGAGCAAAAATAATTAAGGCTTGTTTTCTTTGAAAGTATTACTTTTTACGACACCGGAATTATGTTTTTCTATCTTAATCAGTCTTTTTATTTCAATTCATCAAACCTGTTTTCTAACATATTTTAATCTCTCATTATTCTGTAATTATCTTAAAATAAATTCTATACATTTGCAGTGTGATTCATTATTTATTGTTTGTTTGCTTTTATAATACCGGACATGAAACATGAAATTAAATTCAGTTTGCCGTATCGCGATATGTGGCAATCTTCGGGAAAATACCAACCTCGAGTTGACCAGTTAGAACAGATAGCTCCTGCAATTATTGCGATGGGCTGCTTTGCCGGAGTGGAAACCAATGGCGGAGCTTTTGAGCAAGTCAATCTTCTTTATGGAGAAAATCCAAATGTTGCCGTGCGAACTTTTACAAAGCCTTTCAATGCGGCAGGAATACAAACTCACATGTTGGACAGAGGGCTCAACGGTTTGCGAATGTTTCCGGTTCCTGCGGATGTACGAAAATTGATGTACAAAGTAAAGCGTGCTCAAGGTGTTGATATTACGCGGATTTTCTGCGGACTGAATGATGTTCGCAATATCATTCCATCCATTCAATACGCGAAGGAAAGCGGCATGATTCCTCAGGCAGCATTGTGTATCACTCACTCTCCGATTCATACCGTAGAATATTATGTTAATACGGCTTCTCTGCTGGTCGACGCGGGAGCAGAAGAAATTTGTCTGAAAGACATGGCCGGAATCGGAAGGCCTTATGATATCGGACAAATTATAAAGGGAATTAAATCGAGACATCCCCATATCGTGATACAATATCACGGACATTCCGGCCCCGGATTTTCCGTTGCGTCCATGATGGCTGCGGCAGAAAACGGTGTCGATATATTGGATGTGGCAATGGAGCCTTTGTCTTGGGGGATGGTACATCCGGACGTAATTACGATACAAGCCATGCTGAAAAATGCCGGGTATCTCGTTCCCGATATTAATATGGATGCTTATATGGAAGCCCGCTCTTTGTCTCAAAATTTCATCGACGACTTTTTAGGGTTTTTCATTGATCCGGGGAATAAAATAATGACGTCCCTGTTAATCGGGTGCGGCCTCCCGGGAGGCATGATGGGTTCTATGATGGCTGACTTAAAAGGGATGTACAATGCCATTAATTTAGCTTTATCGCAAAGAAATAAGCCTAAAATTAAATTCAACAACTTAGTCGTACAATTATTCAAAGAAGTAGAATATATCCGGCCTATGCTGGGTTATCCGCCTTTGGTTACTCCTTTCAGTCAATATGTGAAAAACATCGCTTTAATGAATATTTTAGCTTTAGCTAAGGACGAGCCTCGTTTCTCCATGATAGACAAAGACAGTTGGAACATGATTTTAGGAAAAACAGGAAAGCTTCCCGGACCTTTGGCTCCCGAAATAATCGAATTAGCAAAAGCAAATAATTTAGCGTTTTATGAAGGTGATCCTCAAGAAGCTTTTCCCGATGAATTAGACCGTTTCGAACAAGAAATGAAAGAAAATGATTGGAATCAGGGGCAGGACCAAGAGGAATTATTTGAATTTGCCATGCACGAACGGCAATATCGAGATTATAAATCAGGGGTAGCAAAGATTCGTTTTGAACAAGAATTGGAACAAGCCAAGGAAAAAGCCGGAACGCCGATTATTGTCAAGCGTCCTGTTATTGAAGTACCGATGTTTGATTTTTCCGAAATCAAGGAACGATATCCCAATGCGAAAGCCATTCACGCTCCGATTAACGGACAAATCATCTGGCAATATGATTTACTCGATAAATCAACAGCACCTTTCGAAGGAAATGAAATCAAAAAGGGAGA
>JAIRRK010000173.1 GCA_031256015.1 Dysgonamonadaceae bacterium | reverse complement strand
GTTTCTTTCATGTTAAGAACGACTTGACACACTTTCTTGCAGTTTGATCAAAGACAAAGTTAAATGGTTTTAATCAAGTATTAAAACGGATTTTTGCAAACAGTATTAAGAAAAGTAGTGGATTTCCGTAAAAATCACCATTCCTCTCCTGTTTTTTGCATATATCCGTAATTAATCTGTCTCGTTGCACTTTTTTTACGGATTTCTACTAAAATATTTTTTATGTTTATGGATTTCTACTAAAATATTTTTTTACATTCGTGACTTCACTGAAAATAAATGGATGCGCAACGCAGCCGCCAAATCCCTTCGATTAAGTGGAGCTTCCGCGAAAGAGCGTTACAAGTTTTTCCTGAACCTGAAAAATAGACTGAACTATTTATTGGAAAAATTTGAACGACGGAATTAATTAAATAAATCGTCCATTACTCCCCTATTGGATATATTCAATTCTTCTCTTCCACGGCCTCCGGTGGCACAAGGATCGGCATATTGAGCCGGCACCTGAAACGTTTCCGATTCGGAATAACCTAAATCGGAATCGGCAAACACTTTTTTCAAAAACTCACCGATAATGGGTAAGGCGGCGGCGGCTCCCTGTCCTTCGGCCATTGACCTGAAGTGAATCGAACGATCTTCTCCTCCCACCCAACAAGCTCCGACAAGAGAAGGCGTGAAACCGACAAACCATGCATCGGAATTTTCTTGTGTAGTTCCGGTTTTTCCTCCCATGGGAACTTTTAATTTGTGCCTGTAACGAAGTCGGCCGCCGGTTCCTTCATCGACAACTCCCATGAGCATGTTCAGCATCTTATAATTGGAATCTTCGCTGATTACTTCGTGCATTCGGGGAGTAAAATCAGCGATAACATTTCCGTTTCTATCTTCGATACGAGTAACAAACATCGGTTCTACCCGTATTCCTCCGTTAGCAAAAGTCGAGTATCCGGATGCCATTTCAGAAACCGAAGCATCGTTTGTTCCCAGCGACAACGCCATAACCGCATCAATGGGTTCATGCAATCCGTAAGAAAGTAACAAACGCTTGAAGGCATAAGGAGATAATTCTTTCATTAGATAAGCCGTCACCCAATTATCTGAGTTCTGCAGTCCCCAACGAACACTGACCCACTCACCTCTCCTTTTATCATTGGAATTTCGAGGCGACCATACTTTTCCATCTTCCGCTAATATATTCGGTTGAACAAGAAGTACTTCGTCACAGGGATTAAAGCCGTTTTCCATGGCCAAAGAATACAAATAAGGCTTGATGGTGGAACCTACTTGTCGTTTTCCCATATTCACCATGTCGTATTGAAAATATTTATAATCAATTCCGCCGACATAGGCTTTTACCGCACCGGAATGAGTATCCATAGCCATAAATCCCGTGCGAAGGAAATGTTTCATGTAACGAATCGAATCTCTTGGCGTCAGGATGGTATCTTTGGGGCCTTCCCACGAAAAGACTTGCATCTCGGTGGGAGTATCGAATATGGTCCGAATTTGACTGTCCGAGTTGTTTTCTTTCTTTAAATTACGGTATCTATCCGATTGTGTAACAGCTCTGTCAAGTAATCGATTCATATCATTTTTAGAGAATGTTTCCGTTATGGAATAAGGAGCTGTGGAACTTTTTCCTTTTTCTTTAAAGAAGCGGGGTTGCAGGGCCGACATGTGTTCTCTGACAACTTGTTCGGCATAGGTTTGCATGCGGGAATCAATGGTGGTATAAATTTTTAATCCATCGGAGGCGATATTGTAATTCGATCCGTCTATTTTTTTATTTTTGTTACACCAGCCGTACAACGGATTATTTTCCCACGCGATAGAGTCTTCGGTAAATTTATATTTATTGTAGCGATATTGCGCATCCGATATATTCGGTTCCTTGGCGGTCATCGTCAAGCGGAGATATTCCCTGAAATAAGGAGCAATCCCTTCTTTATGATCTACTTTATTATAATGGGTGACCAAGGGTAACGCTTTCAAGGAATCTCGTTCTGCTTTTGTTATGTAATGGTTGTCGCACATTTGGTCGAGAACGACATTTCGTCGGCCTCGTGTTCTCTCCACTTGGCGCAAAGGATTGAAATAAGAAGGATTTTTACACATCCCGATTAAAGTGGCGGCTTCTTCTACCGTCACATCTTTGGGATATTTACCGAAATAAACCCAACAAGCCGATTGTACGCCTACCGCATTATACAAAAAATCGAATTGATTCAGATACATATTGATAATCTCCTGCTTTGTATAATACCGTTCAAGCTGGACGGCAATGACCCACTCGATGGGCTTTTGGAAAAGTCGTTCAACGATTGTCTTCGCATGACCGGAATAAAGTTGTTTGGCTAATTGCTGAGAAATAGTACTGGCTCCTCCGGCATTTTTTTGAAAGAGGATTCCCGTTTTTATAATTGCCCGAGCCAAAGCATAAGCATCTATACCGGAATGTTTTAGAAAGCGTTCATCTTCCGTTGCTATCAGGGCGTTGACTAAATTGGGAGAAAGTTCTTTATAATCGACATAGATTCGATTGCCTTTTTCCAAGGCGTAAGTTCCGATATTCTTTTTGTCGACGGAGATGATTTGCGATGCATATTTGCTTATCGGATTTTCTAAATCTTCGATGGGAGGCATATAGCCTATTTTGCCTTGAGCTATGAAATAAAAAAACAAAACCGCAACAAGAATGGATGCAATGAATGTAATCCAAAAAAATTTGACTGCCTTTTTTGCTATTGTATTTTTCCCGCTTTTTTTTTCTTTCCTGTCTGTCATTGTTTCTAAAAGTACTTCATTATTAGGGGACAAAAATACATCTTTATTTGATAAATTTACTGTTAAGATAATTGAAAAATAAAGATGGAAAGTGAAAATAAACACCGGACATTTATTTTTTTATTTATTCTTTTTTGACATTCCGGACGTAAATGTTTACTTTTAGCCCGAAAATAAACAATTCGATATGAAAAATTCAGTACTTTCTTTTATTTGTCTGTTTCTATTATCAACGAGTCTTTTCGGAGAAAACAATAACCGGGAAGCTTCAAACGGAAAAACGGCTGTTATTTATAAAATAAATATCGATTCGGAAATCAATACGACTTCTCGAATTATCTTGAAAAACGGATTAACCAAAGCCGATGAACTGCAGGCCGATGCCGTGCTGCTTCGGCTGAATACTTACGGAGGCACTTTGGTTGACGCCGATTCGATGCGCACGGCTATTTTATACAACAAAATCCCGGTTTATGTTTTTA
>JAIRRK010000145.1 GCA_031256015.1 Dysgonamonadaceae bacterium | reverse complement strand
CGTCTGACTCGGAGTCAGATGGGCGTCTGACTTGGAGTCAGATAAACGGCCTGCTTCGTTACCCTCAGACTGCGGATTCGTCGGGTGTGCGACTAAAACGATTTCTTACGCGGAGCGCGGGACAATTCTTAATTATTCCCTTCTCACTTTAAATTATTTTTCGTATCATTGCAACTTCCTTTTTGGTTCGTATCGTATAATCATTATAAAGTATGCATTTAAAAGACGGCTATATAAAATCATCAAGTAATACAAAACATTATTGTCAGTTTTTAAGACTGAATCCGGATACGCTCGAGCAATATAAATACTGGCACGACAGCCGAAATATCTGGAAAGAAATCCCGCAAGGCATCCGCAAGGCGGGAATCTCGGATATGGAAATTTTCGTTCGGGACGATTACGCCGTTATGATATTGGAAGTTCCGGTCTCGTTCGATTTTGAACAGGCTTTCGGAGAATTGGCTTCGTACGACCGACAGGCCGAATGGGAGGCTTTCGTCGGAAAATTCCAATGTGCGGAAAACGGCAAACGCTCCGACGAAAAATGGCAATTGATGGAACGAATATTTTCATTGGAAGAGTCACTGAAATTCACATAAACGACAAGTCATCATGAGTAATTCAAAAAAACAAAACGGCCTGTTTACCGGGAAAAACGGGGAAAAGTATTTAATTCCTTTTATTTTAATCACCACTTGTTTTGCCCTCTGGGGATTTGCCAACGACATTACCAATCCGATGGTTAAAGCGTTTTCCAAGATTTTCCGCATGAGCGTGACCGACGGTGCTCTGGTGCAGGTGGCTTTCTACGGAGGATATTTTGCGATGGCGTTCCCGGCAGCCATGTTTATCCGCAAATATTCGTACAAGGCCGGAATCCTTCTGGGACTCGGCTTGTACGCCGGGGGAGCCTTTCTTTTCTTCCCGGCAAAAATGACGGGAGAGTATTATCCTTTCTTGATTGCTTACTTTATTCTTACTTGCGGATTATCGTTTTTGGAAACGAGTGCCAATCCGTATATTCTTTCGATGGGGCCGGAGGAAACGGCTACCCGTCGCTTGAATTTCGCTCAAGCTTTCAATCCGATGGGTTCGCTGCTCGGCATGTTTGCGGCCATGCGGTTTATTCAGGAGAAACTCGACCCGATGGACTCCGGACAACGGGCAACGTTGAGCGATGTCGAATTTGCAGCTGTTAAGGAGCACGATTTAAGTGTACTGATTACGCCGTATCTTGTTATCGGGATAGTTATTGTTGTGATGCTTCTGTCGATTAAATTGGTTAAAATGCCCCGAAATGCCGATTCTTCTCATGCAATCAACTTCGTTCCAACGTTAAAGCGCCTTTTCTCCATTTCGGGTTATCGCGAAGGCGTTATCGTCCAGTTTTTTTACGTGGGCGCGCAAATCATGTGTTGGACATTCATTATTCAATACGGAACCCGCGTATTCATGGAACAGGGAATGACCGAAAAAGCGGCTGAAGTCCTTTCGCAGAAGTACAATATTGCCGCCATGGTTATTTTCTGTATCAGTCGCTTTATCTGCACTTTCCTTTTGCGTTACTTCAATCCGAGCAAACTGTTAGCCGTTTCAGCCGTCATTGCCGGCGTGTTTTCCGTCGGAGCCATCGTTTTCCGAGACATTTTCGGATTGTATTGTTTAGTCGGTATTTCGGCCTGTATGTCGTTGATGTTTCCGACCATCTACGGCATTGCGCTGAAAGGTTTGGGCGAAGATGCAAAGTTTGGAGCTGCCGGGTTAATCATGGCCATCTTGGGAGGTTCGGCTTTCCCGCCTTTGCAAGCTCGCATTATCGACATGCAGACTGTTTGGGGCATGCCCGCCGTCAACGTTTCTTTTATCTTGCCTCTGATTTGTTTTATTATTGTTACGATTTACGGATTTCGATCTTCCGAACGAAGATAAGTCTGAACTTTATATTATTTTTGCAGGGAAAATACTTATAACGATTACTCATGACACATATTCCCGCATTAATTAGTGATTTGGCTTTGATTTTAATTACGGCAGGCTTTGTAACCATTCTTTTCAAATGGTTGAAACAACCGGTTGTTTTGGGTTACATCATCGCCGGATTCTTGATAAGTCCGCATTTCTATTTACTTCCTTCTGTAGCCGATACGGCCAATGTGAATGTTTGGGCCGAAATCGGAGTTATCTTCTTACTGTTTGCGTTGGGATTGGAATTCAGTTTCAAGAAGCTGATGAAGGTCGGCGGGTCGGCATCCATTGCTACTTTTATCAATATGGGGTCCATGATAGCTATCGGTTATCTGGTCGGACAAGCAATGCATTGGACTCAAATGGAGTGCCTGTTTCTGGGCGGCATGCTATCGATGTCGTCGACAACCATTATCATCAAGGCGTTCAACGACATGGGCCTGCAAAAGAAGAAATTTGCAAGCATCGTGTTCGGAATGTTAATCGTGGAAGATTTGGCAGCCATCCTGATGATGGTGCTGTTGTCGACCATCGCCGTGAGCAAGCATTTCGAGGGCGTTGAAATGGTCAACAACATACTGAAACTCGGTTTCTTTATGCTGATTTGGTTTGTGGTAGGCATTTACCTGATTCCGACAATCCTTAAAAAGCTGAAAAAGTACCTGAACGACGAAACTTTGCTGATAGTCTCCATCGGACTTTGTCTGGGGATGGTTTTGTTCGCTAATTCAGTCGGATTCTCGGCGGCTTTAGGTGCTTTCATCATGGGGTCTATCTTGGCCGAAACGGTTGAATCGAAACACATTGAACACCTTGTCGAACCCATAAAAAATTTATTCGGAGCCGTGTTCTTCGTATCGGTCGGAATGATGATTGTTCCGAATATCATCGTACAATACGCCGGGCCTATTCTCATCTTAACGGCGGTGGTATTAATCGGCCGGGTTATTTTCGCCACTCTGGGAGTGATGGCTTCCGGAGAAAGTTTGAAGATAGCCGGTCAATCCGGATTCAGTTTGGCTCAAATCGGCGAGTTTTCGTTTATTATCGCAACCTTGGGAATGCAGTTGGGCGTTATCAGTGATTTCATTTATCCGATTATTGTGGCGGTTTCCGTTATCACCACGTTTACCACTCCTTATTTCATTAAAGCATCGACACCGGCTCATCGTTTTTTGGAAAAGATTATCCCTTCCGGATGGGAGAAAGTAATCAACGGTTATGCCGCTTCTTCGGGTGAAAACATCAACCGGCAAAACGATTGGAAAAAGTTGCTTCAATCGGTTATTGTGATTGTTTTGGTCTATTTCACGCTTTCCTTTGCCATACTGATTGTTGCGAAAGAGTTCCTTTATCCGCTTATTTCCAATCACATTCACGGCATGGGAGGAAACCTCCTTTATGCGTTCGCCACCATTTTGTTGATGGCTCCGTTTATGAGTGCAATCATGCGACAAGGGACAACAACATCGGAAGCCAAAAAACTCTGGAACGACAGTCGATTCAATAAGGCTGCTTTAATTTCGTTGGATTTCCTGCGAACCGGCATCTGTGTGGCTTTAATTCTCGCGGTTCTGATTCCGCTCTTTCCGCACATCACCGGCCTTTTGATTTTAATATCCATTTGTGTTGCGGTTACAATTGCGTTCAGCAAAGGTTTTAACGAACATTCCGAAAGAATCAAACGCCGTTTCTTCCTAAATCTGAATAATAAAGACTATCTGGAAGAAAAGCAAAACCCGCTATCGACAAAGGCCAAAAGTCGTTTAAAGGACAGAAACATTCATATCGAAGAGTTTGTTGTTTCCCAAGATTCTCTTCAATCGGGGAAAACACTGGAAGAACTGGATTTACGAAACAAAGCCGGAATCAATGTCATTTCGATTGTTCGCGGAGACAGAAAAATTAATATCCCCGACGGAAAGGAACAAGTATTTCCTTTCGATCGGATTTTCGTTTCCGGAACCGACGAGGAAATGCAGAAGTTCTCGGATCTACTGGAAGAGAAAAAGGATAAAGAACCGGCGACGGTATATCAGCCGCAAATACAATTATCGGAGTACACGGTGGAAAAAGACTCGCCTGCAATCGGACATTCTATCAAGGATTTGAATATCCAAAAGAAAACCGAATGTTTGATTACCGGAATTGAACGAAAAGGCGAAATATTAACCAATCTTTCAGCCGATTTTGTATTGGAAGAAAACGATATTCTATTGCTCGCCGGTGAAAAATACTACCTGAAACACTTCGAGAAAAATATGCTTGCTCGATAACCGGATGAATCCTGTCAGCGCGGGCAAGCAAAGTCGGCGGTATCAGTCTTGACTATTCATGACTTCGGCGACCTTTTCTTTCAAGAAGTCTCCTCGTAATCCGCGATAAAGGATAGTTCCGTCGGGAGCAAATAAAATAATGTGAGGAATCCCTTTGATTGCATAACGTTTAGTCGGAATATCGGAAGCATCCAATATCTGAGGCCATACAATTCCGTGAGTTTCTATTGCTTCCAGTGTTTTCGGTTTTTCATCCCAAACGGCAACTCCCAGAACTTCAAATTTATCGCCTTTGTATTTTTCATATACTTCAGCGATAACCGGAGTTTCCCGAATGCAGGGGCCGCACCAAGAAGCCCAAAAATCGACCAGAACGTATTTCCCTTTTCCTACGTAATCCGATAAAGAAGCAGAAGAACCATCCGGATTTCCGTTTTCTATAGTGAAATCGGTAAACATTTTTCCTTCGGCGGTATTTTCTTCCGCCTGAGCAATCATCATTTCTTCTGAAGAATCACCGGCTGTACTTTCAGTGTCTGAAGCACTTCGAGGTTTACAGGAAAAGATTAAAATTCCCAAACATAAAACAGATATCAGTTTTTTCATTTTACAATTGATTAAATTAGTTGTGCAAACATACTGATTTTATTCGATAAACCAATGGAATCATCCTACAATACTTTGCAATAAGCTCCGTTATCGTTATTTAATCAATTTCAGATCCTTCAATAATTCCGGTATCGTATGTTCAAAGTTTACTCCGAAACGAATATCCGTTCCGGCTTCGGCTGTTTTCCGGATGGAAGAAGTAGTAAAACGAACAGCGATGGCTGCGGCTTCATTTAAACTGAGATCATTTAACAACGCCGATAACAATGCCGATCCAAAAACATCTCCCGTTCCGTGGAAATATCCGGGAACCCTTTCTTCGAAAGCATAAGCAACTTCATTTGTTTTTGCATCATACGTTGCGGCTCCTAATTGATTGTCATCAAAGAAAACACCGGTCAATACCACTTTTTGAGGACCTAACCGGCTTAATTTTCTCAAAGTTTTTTCGATATATTCTTCCGTGTATGGACCGGGATTGTATTTTTCTCCCAACAACAAAGCAGCTTCCGTCAAATTCGGAACAATAATATCTGCCTTTTCACACAATTTACGCATCCCGACAGCAAATTCCGGCGTGAAAATGGTATACAATTCTCCATTATCCGCCATCACCGGATCAACCAAAATAAGATTATCTGCGGTTTTAAATTCATCAAAAAACCGGGTAACCAAATCCAATTGTTCAAAGGAACCCAGAAAACCGGTGTAAACAGCATCAAACCGAATGTTTAAGGACTTCCAATGAGCTGTTATTGAAGCTATATCCTCCGTCAAATCCCGATAGGTGAACCCTTCGATTCCGCCGGTATGAGTAGATAAAACGGCAGTGGGAAGAACAGCGGTTTCTAATCCGGCCGCGGAAAGAATAGGCAATGCAACCGTTAACGAACACTTACCGAATCCCGAAATATCGTGAATGGCGGCTACTCTTTTCAATTGTTTCATTTTTCTTAATGTTTAATTTTAAGAACGCAAAAATAGTAAAACAACTTGATTTGCAAGCAGGAAAAGCAAAAATATTTAAAACGATGTAATGTTTTTATTCGTTCATAATTATTTCCATTACATTTGCCATCCGTGCGTAGCGACTCTGTAGAATGCCTTCTTCGTTTATCACATAGAAAGTGGGTGTACCAATCACTCCGTAGTTTGTAAAATCTTCTCCTTGGAAGCCTTGAAAATCGCAGTACTTTGCTTCCCACGGAAAACTTTCCGATGTGTTTCTGAATATTTGTTCATCCCTGTCCGCCGCGACAGATACGACTTCATAGCCTTTTTCCTTCAGAAAAGGATAGTTGCCTTTGAGCTGTTGCATCTCATTCTCGCAGGCATTACAGCCCGACTCGTAGAACACGAGCAACACTTTTCCCTGCGGTAGCGCGCCAAGATTCAATTCCGGCACTTTACTTCCCTTCCCCAGTTTAAATAAGGTCATCAGCATCTTCAGTCTGCCGGTAGGTTCTCCTATACGTCCATCGTTAATCAGAAAATAAGCCAATTGCTCTTCCAAGTCGTTCCAGCCTGTACTCTCGCAGATGGCGAACAGGTTTTCTGAAAGAGTGGTATATACCCGACTCGTGGATGCCCGTTTCAACAACAGCGACATATCATTAATAAAATCACCGTGATAGGGTGTACCGTTATCATATAATGCCAATAAGCTGTTAAGAGTACCAAACCACAGACCGGAGGTAAACAGTCCGTTTATATCGAGACTGTCGCGTACATAAGTCCTGATTTGTACCCTTTGCAAAGAATCGGCAAACAGCAATCCGTTCACCTCGTTGTTCATGTAATTGTAGTACCGTATAAATTTCGATGCGTATAAAGGACTTTCACGTAATTCCTGCTCAAACAGCGATTGCTCCGATTGCAGACT
>JAIRRK010000097.1 GCA_031256015.1 Dysgonamonadaceae bacterium | reverse complement strand
CAAGGACGGCACCGAGCTTCTTAGCGACCCCGCGGCTCCCGAGCCGTTACTTTTCTTGCCTGCCGGCGGCTACCGGAACTACCGCGACGTAAGCGTGCACGATGCGGGTAGCGACGGCAACTATTGGAGTAGTGTAGTGGATGGTACCGGCTCGTACTACATGTACTTCGGCAGTAGCAGCGTGCGCGCGGACTACCCCGACGACCGTGCATACGGCTCGAGTGTTAGGTGCGTGGCAGCAGAGTGAGTTAAGAACTAAGAGTTAAGAGTTAAGGGGTGCAAGCGATTGTGTCCCTTATTTTTTGTCAGTACCTTTATCCAAATAAAAACACCGGCCGGAGAAATCATACGTAAAATAGTGAAATAACAAAAAAGGCTGTCTCTTAATTTAATAGAGACAAGCCTTTTCCAAAACCACCGATTTAATAATAACAATATATAAACAAATATGAAAAAATGTTTCGTTGTGTGTGACTCCGGAGGGATTCAAACCCCCAACCTTCTGATCCGTAGTCAGATGCTCTATTCAGTTGAGCCACGGAGCCGTTTTCTTAATTGCGAGTGCAAATGTAGGCTATATTTTTTTTATTTGCAAATCTTTTGTTGATTAATTACTGAATAAATTTAGGTCCAAATATTAAGTAACCTATATTTAATCCAAAGTTCCAATTATTGCTTGGGTAGCTGTAGTGATTCAGATACAGACTAACATTCATGAACGGAAATTGTGCTACTAAAGTAACTTCGCCCGAATAAGCCGGATTGGTAAACATTTTACCATAATAAGCTTGATTGTTTTCTTCTCGTTTGATGAGAAAAAGGGGAAGAAAGGCATAAAAATCCCCTCGTAAATGAAAAATAGAATTGAGTTTAAAAATAGGAATTATGCCTCCGGCTAAGTATTGATTGGCATGAAAAGCTTCGTTGTAAACCAGTTTGCTGTATGGAGTAGGAGTGAAGCCCGGAGCTTGAAGAACAGAAGCGGTATAATTGCTCCAAAGATTTTTTCCCGAGAAGACACCTTCTGCCGTATATCCAAATTTAAATCTTGAGCCGACCGGATGATAGTTAGTCATATGCGCATTCAATTGAACATACGACTGTCTCGTTGTACGATGCGGGTGAAGCTTGTCGGCCGACATAAAGATTTCTTTCCCCGATATGTATTGAGCGTATACCAAATGCTCTTGTCCGCTTATTGCGTATTGTTTGCTGTTCAGAGAGTTTTTTTGGTAGTAAACGCCAAAATTCAATAAATGATACTTGCTTCTGTCAAATTCTGCTCCAATCAAAGAAAGAACATGATTTTTTTGATAATATCTATCCTCCAAATCTCCGTAACCTAACATTATATCCACTTTGGCTTTCGACCGAAAAGGCAATCCGAGAGCTATTTTGCCGAAAGCTTCCCGTTGATTGGAGAATGTAGATAAATCGGTATCGATAAATAATTTTTTACTTTCGTAAAATTTTCGGGTATTGTAGGAGAAAATAGCAGAGACATCAAAAGGAATTTCGTAAGGCATTTCCATTCGTCCTTGCAAGGTTACTCCGCTAAAAGCGTTTCCCAATTGCATATCCAAGTTCAAATTGGTGGATATTTCATTTAAATTTTGATAGCCGACTCCTAAAAATACTTGATTGGCATTCATGGAAGAAACATTTCCTCCGAATGAGACAACCAACTCATTATCCATCTTTATTTCCATGAATAAATCGAATGTTTGACTTTCGGAATCGTATTCTGCATGAGGATTGATTTCTTTGATTTGAGGATTAGCCAACAATCGGAAGTAAGTACGTTTGAAATTATTAAACGTAAAATTATCTTCATCATCGCGAATAATCTGACTTTCAATGTAGGTTTTTTGGGCTTCGGTTGTGCCGGATATATAAATATTTCGGAAAACCAAAGGAGGCAACGATGCTTTATAGGCTGCTCGACGTGCTTCTATTTCTTCCGGAGAAACTCTTCGCTGAGTTCGTCCTTTGATGGAATCAATCATTTCGGTGGCTCTGTTATAGCCTAAATTGAATAAATCTTTGGCTTTATTGAAATCCAATAAGCTAACATCTTTCAATTTGAATCGCATCAATACGCCGTCTTTCGGGTCAATATAATATTCCGTTTTCTGCATAACCATATTTTCAACCTGATCATACAAGCTTTGTTCAGCCGGAGCTTTGGAATTGAATCCGGCGACAGACGACCCTATGATAAAATCGGGATTCCAAGCTTTTTTCATCGGATGAACCGGAAAATTATCATAAATACCGCCATCCCACAATGGAATACTGTCTTTCACTATCGGTTTAAAAAACAAAGGAAAAGTCATAGAAGCTCTTACTGCGTCGCCCAAATCCCCTTCCCGGAAAACTATCGATTGTTTTTCGTATATATCGGAAGCCATACATAAAAAAGGGACAAACAAGTTATCGAAATCTCCCCCGCATTGCGCATTAGCCTGTGAATAGAGTTGCAAAAAAGCCTGATTCATTTGAATCGGATTAATTATACTGTTCGGTAAAATGGATTCTTTTAAATTAATGGAATCTTTTAACGAAATATTAAACCGAATAAAAGAAGGGTCGGAAGGAGGTTTTCTAAAGAAAAACTGATAATCTTCCTCTACTTGACCTGTTTGCCAATGATGAAAATCATCCGACATAATTAAAGTCAACATTTGCTCAGGAGAATATCCCATGGCATACAAACTTCCGACAACAGCACCAATGGATGTTCCTGCTATATAATCGATTGGAATCTCATTTTCTTCTAAAGCTTTAATGATTCCGATGTGTACGGCACCCTTAGCTCCTCCGCCGCTGAGAACCAAACCTACCTTTTGGGAAAAAGTATTTTGAGCGATAATGATGAATAATAAAGCAATAAAAATTTTTTTGTACATGTCGCTAAGTAATCATAATAAGCGACAAATATAAGAATAATTTTGCTTAAGATTCTTCATATCGCCGGCTATTTCCGATATTTTTTTTACCTTTGCCTTCCATAAATGAAATATTTTACATTTGGTTTTACTTCATCTATTTAATTTTATGAAAAGATTTTTAATCTCTCTTTTACTTATAGTAATGATAATATCTATGACAGAAGCTAAGAATCCGCTATTGGAAAAGTTTAATACTCCTCGTGGAACCATCCCTTTCGACAAAATCAAGATAAGTGATTATGAGCCTGCTTTTGAGGAAGCTTTCAAACAACAAAACCGGAAAATTCAGGAAATTATTAATAATAAGCAAAATCCTACTTTCGAAAATACAATTGAAGCGTTGGAATATTCGGGCGAATTATTGGAAAAAGTAGCCAATGTGTTTTTCAATCTTTTAAATGCAGAAAGCAATGACGAGATGATGGAGATTGCTCAACGAATCCAACCGAAATTGACCGAGCATGAAAATAACATCTATCTGAATGAAGATTTATTTGTCGGAGTAAAAGCGATTTATGGTCAAAAAGAAAAGCTTTCCTTGAATAAGGAACAACAGAAACTTTTGGAAGATACTTACGAAAGTTTTATGAATCAAGGTGCTGATCTCAATAAGGAAGATAAAGAAAAATATCGTGTCTTGTCTTCTAAATTAAGTGCTTATACTTTGGAGTTCGGGCAAAATGTGTTGAAAGCAACAAATGCTTATACACTTTTAATTAAAGACAAAAAAGATTTGGCGGGACTTCCTCAAGATATTATCGATGCGGCAGCTCAAAAAGCCAAAGAAAAAGGGGGAGGAGAGGGCTGGATTTTTGATTTATCGGCTCCCAGTTATGTAGCTTTCATGAAATATGCCGATAATCGGGATTTGCGTAAAGAGCTTTATATAGCTTACAATACAAAGTGTATCGGAGGTGAATTTGATAATACAGAAAACATCAAAGGAATTGTAAATACTCGCTTGGCTATCGCCAATTTAATGGGAGATAAAACGTACGCAGATAAAATTCTAAAAAGAAGGATGGCCGGCAATTCTGAAAATGTATTTGCTTTGCTGGATGAACTTCTGAACGGATTTAAGTCGGCTGCACATCAAGAATATAGCGAAGTCCAAGGGTTTGCTATTGGAAAAGAAGGAAAAAACATTCAAGTAATGCCTTATGACTGGTCGTATTACTCCGATAAATTGAAAGATACGAAATTCGATTTGAATGATGAAATGACTCGTCCTTATTTTGAATTGGAAAATGTGAAAAAAGGAGTGTTCGGATTAGCTGAAAAACTTTATGGAATTACTTTCAAGAATAACTCTCATATTCCTGTATATCAAGAAGATGTAGAAGCTTTTGAAGTGTTCGATAAAGAAGGTCAATATTTAGCGGTTTTGTATACGGATTTTCATCCGAGATCCGGGAAACGACCGGGAGCATGGATGACGGAATTTCAAGGACAAAGAATAGAAAAAGGGAAAATGATTCGTCCTCATGTCAGTATAGTGATGAATTTTACGAAATCAACGGAATCGAAACCGGCTTTATTAACATTTGATGAAGTAGAAACTTTTTTACATGAATTTGGTCACGCTTTACACGGAATGTTTGCGAATACAACATATCCAAGTCTTTCAGGAACAAATGTTTATCGTGATTTCGTAGAACTTCCTTCTCAGATTATGGAAAATTTCCTTTTGGAAAAAGAATATTTGGATTCATTTGCAACTCATTATCAGACAGGAGAAAAGATTCCGCAAGAATTAGTTCAAAAAATAATTGATGCAGCCAATTTTAATGTAGGTTATCTGTGTCTTCGTCAGTTATCTTTCGGTTTTTTGGATATGGCTTACCATACAATAGATAAGGAGTTTTCAGAGGATTTATTCCGGTTTGAAGACAGAGTAACAAAACCGACACAAGTTCTTCCTTTAGTTGAAAATACCATCATATCGCCGGCTTTCAGTCACATTTTTTCAGGAGGATATGCAGCAGGTTACTATTCCTACAAATGGGCCGAAGTTTTGGATGCCGATGCGTATTCTTTGTT
>JAIRRK010000065.1 GCA_031256015.1 Dysgonamonadaceae bacterium | reverse complement strand
GTCCTGATGGTCACCGAAAATCGATAAAGCATTAGACGCCAACGCTCGAGCCGAAACATGATAAACACCCGGAAGTAATTCTCCGGCAACTTTGTACATGTTAGGAATCATCAACAGTAAACCTTGCGATGCCGTAAATGTTGTGGAAAGAGTTCCCGCCTGCAAAGCTCCGTGCATTGCGCCGGCAGCCCCTGCTTCCGATTGCATTTCATCGACTCTTACTTTTTCTCCAAAAATATTTTTTCTGCCTGAAGCAGCCCATTCATCAACATATTCTGCCATTGTTGAGGAAGGAGTGATCGGATAAATCGAAGCCGTTTCACTGAACATATATGCGATATGAGCAGCCGCTTGATTACCGTCACAGGTTAAAATTTTCTTTTGTTTTGCCATAAATCTCTTACATTTATTGAATTTATCTATTGTTGTTTTTTAATACAGGAAGCCGAATAACCACAATGGAATTACTTTATTTTCTCCCGATTCGATGCCGTCGATGGCATAATAAGCATCCGGATTAAATTTCCCGTATATTCTGTCGCCTATATTAAAATGGTATTTTCCTTCTACTAGAAATTGTGTGTTTTTTATTCCCGCATTCACTCTGTTATCTTTACTGACCTGATTATAAAAAAACGTTTCTCTCAACGATTGTTCTCCGACATTGACCATGCGTGTTGCATACAACAAATTCGGATTTTGCAAGTAGACCAGTGCCGGTTTTTTCGGGAAATCATCCTCTTCTCTATAAAGCAAATTGATTAAGCGGGCATCTTTCAGGTATTTCAGATAATTCATGACGGTGGCCCGCGATGTTTCTATATCGACGCTCAGTTGACTGATATTTACAGGACAAGGTGACATTGTAGACAAGATATAAAGCAATTTTCTCAGTTTGGGAAGATAGCTCAGTTCTATTTGGTTAATCGACAATACATCGACTTCCAGCATCATGTTCATTGTTTTGAGCAGGTTTTCGGAGAAATTATGTTTCTCCAAATAAAAAGGATAAAACCCGTGATGATAATAATCTTCCAAATAAGCCAAAGGACGTATTTGCGATGATATTTCGTGAGCTATTTCTTTGTGATTTTTGAGAATATCTTCCAAGGAGTAAGCTTCGAATTCGCATCCCGATTGCAATTCTAAAAACTCGCGAAAAGAAAATCCGCGTAAATTGTAGGAAACCACTTTTCCTGCCAACGGAGAAAACTCATCCTTTAAACGCAAAACGGAAGAACCGGCAAAAATAATCTTCAGATGAGGAAAATTATCGAAACAATAAGCCAACTCCGATGCCCAATCGGAATATTTGAATACTTGATCGATTAAAAGAACTTCTCCTCCTTTCATCTGAAATTCGTTGGCGAAATCTTTTATCGTTTTTACGGTAAAGTAAAAATTGTTCAGATTGATATATAAACATCGTTTATCGTGCGATGAAAATTTCTCTTTCGCATATTGAATCAGAGTACTGGTTTTACCTACCCCGCGAGAACCTTTTATTCCAATCAAACGATTGTCCCAATTAATTTCATCCATTAATTTTCTGCGAAGGGGAAGATTAATGTGTTCTACCAAGTATTGGTGCGTTTTATACAAAGTCTCCATTAAATAAGAAAATCACATAAAGAATGACAAATATAGTAAATTATTCCACAAAATGCAAAGTGGAGATAGCAATTTGACTTATTTTTACCAACTAAGAAAAAACAAATTCGGAAATAAAATACTCGACCGAGACAATTTTTCTCCTTTATTTCATCTTGTGGAAATAAGTTCATCCGAATTATTTTTCAAAATCACCGGTGACAAAATAAACGGATGACGACAGCTTGCTTTCGTTATGAAACCTGTCGTAAGAAGTAACGACATAATAATAACCGCTTTCTATCGAATCATCGACAGGAATAAAAAGCATACTCCCTTTGATTCGGGCTTCAACTAAATTTTCGGCTTTTTGTACATCGACAGGAAGGTTCTTTGAACGATACACGTTATAAAAAACATCTCTATTTCCGGGTTGAACAGGCTCGGACCATGATAAGCCCAAGTAGATTCCGGTTCTTTTCGCTCTGATATTAACCGGCGCGATGAGATGAGTAGTATCTTGCCACGTCATCGGGGGAAGTAACGCCGGGTGTTGATAAAAATTGGTTTTAATTGCATCCATTATTCCCTTTTTGTTATTTACCAGATAACGAGTACGATAAAAAGCGTTTCCGTTTACTTTATTTTCTCGGCAATATTGTATTTGTTCTTTTATTTTCACTGAACTCCAGTTCGATTCTTTTTCATCCATTTGATAAAGTCCAAGTCCGGGAACAATGTAACGTCCATTCCGGCGCGTTTTCCAGTCTTGAACAAAAGGATAAAATAAGTCGTCGCTGTAATACATCATCGGAACGATAAAGTCGTGTTTCCCGTCTCTGAGCCATTTTTCCGGATCTTGATAAACACCTTTCAACGCTGTCTGATGCCTTTGGTTGGAGTTGTTTGTGTGAGAATACATCCCCACGACCGAGCTGCTTACCTGCACCCAAGGTTTTTTTTCTTTAACGGCGTCGTATAACTCGGATACGAAATTGTTTATGTTCTCTTTTCGCCATTCGCTCTTGTTTTTTCCTTTTCCGTAACGCTTGTAGCTTGCATTATCCGGGAAGTTTTCCGCATTATCCGGATAACGGATATAATCCAAATGAATACCGTCGATGTCGTACCGGCTCACAATTTCGTCGATTAAACCAAGTAAATATTCATTTGTTTTCGGCTCTCCGGGGTCGAGGTAATATTGTCCTTTATGCGTTCTCAGTTTATCCCGATTTTTCTTTATGGTGGAAGAATTATTGGCTTTCCCGTTTACTTTTTCGGGTCCGGCCGGATAAGTAACAAACCACGCATGACATTCCAATCCTCTTTTGTGACATTCTTGGATGGCAAATCTCAAAGGGTCGTAATTCGACCACGTATTCTTTACTCTTTGTATGTAAGGACTTACAGGTTCTATGGCCGAATTATAAATAACATTTCCGTGAAGACGTGTTTGCAAAAACACCACATTAAAATGAGCCGCTTTCAATTTGTCCAAAATATTAATCAATTCTTCTTGTTGCTCGTTGATGTCATTGGAATTTCGATAAGGTTTACTTGGCCAGTCCAACGAGTAATTACTGGCTAACCACACAGCGCGTATTTCCCTTATGGGAGCTTCCTCCCATTCCGGCGTTTCGGCTTTTGACGGTTGTACGGTGAATAAAAAAGCAACAATAAAAAAGATATACCTAATCCTCTGTAAAGTGAAACCATTATTTTGCTAATAGAGATTTTATTTGGTCGCGGTACAATGAGTTTCTGATGGGAAGCAGAAACGGCCGATTGTCGTTATTCATAATCACATAAATATTTTTTACGGGTATCATTCTTATTTCTTTGTTTCCTATATTAAAAATTATCTTATATTTAATCCGTTTTTCTATGGTATGCGCTTTTGCTCCTGATTCGAGACAATGTATCAAACGGTCGATTTCCGTATTCGGTTTAGTTAATTTCTTTACGTAATACAAAGGGAAAAGTATTGTTCCCGAAAGGAGGATAATGAATAAACCGTGGATAAATGACGGATAATCTTCGTTTAGTTTTGCGAGGAATCCGTAGATATCAACATATACCAAAAAATCGAATGATGGTTCTTCCATTGCTAACTGATTTATCGACAAAATAAATGCAAAAAACAGTCCAAAGATAGACAAATATAATG
>JAIRRK010000021.1 GCA_031256015.1 Dysgonamonadaceae bacterium | reverse complement strand
CACGTTTGTATCTGTATGCTCGATTTGATGACAGTGAAGATATTAAAAAAGATGGAAAATGGGGATACCTCCAGTTTAATCAACTTCTTAGTTTTGGATTTAACTTCACTTGGTAAAGTTTAAGATGGAACGAATCGCGGCTCATTACATTTACGCTCCTCCTCAAAAAGTTTACAAACTTCATTACGTTGAATTGGACGAAAATAAGCAGTTGCATAAAATATCTCCGCTGGAGAAGGAAGTTTCCGGAACAGCGTTTTTCAATGGTATTCTAATTCTTTCAAAAACCGAAATTCAAACGGATTGGCTGCTGAACCGATTGAAAGAAGATGATTTCCCGGAAGAAACAACCATCTTCGACTTCCTGAATTCATTTAACCGCGAAGAAATCCGACAACAGGATGCGGTCTTCCTTTATCTATTGGACGGAATAAACCTGACGACGACGAAACTCCGCACAGACAACGGCCGTTGCAACTGCCACATTCAACGACTCTGAAGTTTCCCCGCCCGAAGGGAAACCGGGAATGTGAATCCGATGATGAATCCGGTTTTTCAGTTCATTCCGAATACCGTTTCCTTCGTTACCCATTACAATGAATCCTGTCGATCCCAAGTTTTCGGTATACATATTATTCCCTTCCAAAAAGGTTCCGTAAACAGGTATGTGTTCCAATTCGGCAAGTAATTGAACCAACTCGGCATAAAAAACCTTCACCCGGGCGATGGACCCCATCGTGGCCTGAATCGTTTTCGGATTGTAAATATCGACCGTATCGGGCGAACAAATCACATTTTTTATTCCGAACCAATCGGCAATCCGGATAATCGTTCCCGCATTTCCGGGGTCCTGAATACCGTCCAGAATCAAACTTAATTCGTCCGATAGTGTTTCTTTTTCCAAAACCATCTTCGGTTGAACAAAAATGCCGATAACATCCCTAGTTTTTTTCAGCAGGCCCGCCCTCTCTATTTCTTCTTCCGAAACCTCCACTATTTCTTTCGCGGTTATTTTCCCGCGGCTCGCTATCCATTCCGGTTTCGCAAATAAAGATTCACACTCGAAATAAGGCAGAAGATCCGAAACCAATTTATTGCCTTCGGCCAGAAATAAGCCCGTTTCTTGTCGGTATCTTTTTTTATCCAACGACTTAATGAATCTTATTTTACTCTTACTTATCATTCTTTATCGTTTTTTATTCGGCAAAACTAAGAAACTATTTTGTAAATAAAATTATCTTTGCAAGAAAAATTGAAAACGCACCGATACAGGTTATATTAAATGAAGAAATTAACTCCGATTAAACAGCTTCTTATCGGGTCACCGACACGACCGACGGCAAAGGGTTTATTCTTTCTTTTCCTCCTTTTTTATTCCTGCAGTTCCACCAAATTCGTGCCGGAGGGAGATTATCTCTTGGATAAAATCAAAATAGAATCGGATATTCCCGAATACAAGACGCCCGATTTAAGGCCGTATGTTCGCCAACAGCCGAACTACAAGATGTTCGGAATAAATAAAACCATGTTTCAGGTATATAATCTGGCAGGAAGAGACACGAGCAAATGGTACAATCGCTTTATCCGAAAGATAGGGGAAAAGCCCGTTATCCTCGACTCGACTTTGGTAGATAAAACCAATTCGGAATTTCGAAAGCTCCTCGTTAATAAGGGATATATCCATGTCGATGTTAGTTCGGCCGTTATCCGTAAGAATAAAAAAGCCGACGTTATTTACACCGTCAAAGGAAACGAACCTTACCGTATCCGAAATTATTCCGTCGCGATAGACGATACCCTTATTCATAAAGAGTTGTTCGGAGGAGTAAATAATACTCCTTTCCAAACCGTTTCGGGCGAATTGGCGTCTTCGAGGGTTTCTTTGATTAAAGAGAACCATCTGTTCGACCGAAATGTGCTGGACTCCGAAAGAGAAAGGCTCACTTCTTTGCTGAGAAACCGAGGGTATTATTCGTTCAAGAAAGACTATTTTATGTACGATGCCGACAGTATATCGGATGCCCACGCGGTTGATTTGCAATTGAAGCTTCGTCGCCGGTCGGCCGTGAATGAGAATCCCGACAGCGTTTCTTTTCAAAAGTATTACTTCGACCGTGTTTATATCTACTTGGATTACGACCCGCTTCTTATCTTCGACCTTCGGGATTACCGGCAATCCGACAGTATTGTCATGGGGAAATACACCATTTACTATCGGGGAAAGGAGCCTTCGTTGCGCCCTCGGGTGCTGTTCAACAATTGTTTCATTACGCCCGGCCGCTTGTATTCGCAGTTAAGGGAGGACCTGACTTATTCGTCGTTTTCGACATTACAGGCACTCAGCAATACACAAATACAATTTGAGGAAAAAGAGAGAAACGATTCTTCCTTTCTGGATTGTCATATACTGACCATGCCGGGGAAAAAACAGGCCGTTTCGTTTTCGGTTGAGGGAACCAATACTACCGGCGATTTAGGGGTGGCATCGACGGTAGGGTATATGCATCGAAACCTGTTCAAAGGTTCGGAAGTCTTTCATCTTCGTTTGCGCGGGGCTTACGAAGCCTTATCGAAATCCAACTTAAATTCGTATTT
>JAIRRK010000010.1 GCA_031256015.1 Dysgonamonadaceae bacterium | reverse complement strand
GGGGCTGCCTAGATGATACACAGGAGCTGCCTATGAACGTAGGCAAGTAATGCCTATGGATGCACGCCACTCCTGCGCGGAGCGCAGGCATCTTATTAGCCGTGCGCAAGCGAAGCGCAGCCCACGGAAAGTGAGGAATCCCTCCCCTCCCCGCCCACAGCGTAGCTGTGGCACATCAGGTATCAAAAAAGACAATATCTTTCGAAGAGAAACAAAATGACACAGCTACGCTGTGTAAACATGAGGAACTACAAGCATCCGTGGGCTACGCTGCGCTCGCCCACGGCTAAGAAGATGTCTGCGCTACGCGCAATTTTCTTCTTCCATGTATCAAGGCAAAGAAGAAGATTCCCTTTTAACTCTTCTCGCATCAAGGCAAAAAAAATAGTCGGAAGAAACATCTTCCGACTATCGGGGATTCTCGCCCCTTTGTTATATTAAGCCGCACCGTAGATATGACAAAACTCCTTATAACAGAGTTTGAGTGCTTTACCATGTTTGTAATCCGCTGTGCGAAGCATACTCGAAAGTTGCGGCCCGCCATTCACGGTAAGAGCTTGTCTCGGAATTATGATTGATTTGATGAGTTTTCCAATCGACAAAGTGCGGCAAAATTTCTTGTTACTTAAAGAGGCTCACGCCTGAGTCTCTATTGCAAATGTAGATAAACTATTTTATAAAAGCAAACGTCTCGGATGGAAATAACGAAGCCGGGAGGCTTTTTAACACTTAGTATCGACCGTATTCCTTCGGGCAGTATCGCTGAGGATATACCGAACAAAGAGGTTTGCACGATAATGATTAAAATTCCGCCAACAATTTAATATTAAACTGACGGCCGGTTAACCGGTCGGGAACGGCATGCTGAAAACCGCGTATGTCGGAAAACCATGAATACGAATTGACATTCCCGATGTCGAATAAATTAAAGACATCCACTCCCAACCAAATGTTTTTGAAGTTGCGAAAGAAAGAACGACTGTAATATCGGTCCTCTTCGCTCCATAAACGGTAATTGAATCCTATGTCCACTCTTCGGTAAGCCGGCGCACGAAAACGAGGCTTGTACTCATTTCCCGGAACACTAAACGGTAATCCTTGAGACCAAATGGCACGCAAGTTGAATTTCAATCGCTCGTAGTTAGGCATGTAATCGGTATAATATAACGTGAGATTGTATAATTGGTCGGTAGGTAAAGAATATTTTTCTCCATCGATAGATTGCTTCGCATCCATCAATGAAAAGCCTATCCAAGAATCCGTTCCCGGAACAAACTGTCCGAACAGTTTGGTGTCCAATCCGACGACATGACCGTCAGACAGATTTTTCCCGTAATACCAAACACGAACGTTATCGACAGAGTACGGAACCAGACGACTTAATTTCTTGTAATACAATTCGGCCGTCAATTTAAATGGTCGGTCGTCCACTCTGAAATTATAGTCTCCTCCCAAAACGAAATGCAGAGAACGCTGCGATTTTATCTCTTTATTCAATGCGATGTATTGATTTCCGCGGGAATCGGATTCTATTATCCTGAATTCTTTATAAAAGGGCGATTGATAATAAACACCGGCAGCAAACCTTAAATTGATGTTCTGGTTTCTTGAGGGAATGAATCCGACTGAGACACGCGGGCTGAAAATAAATTCTTTATTATAATCCCAATAACTTCCTCTCGCGCCGGCGGTCAGAGAGAATAATCCCGAATTAACCCGAAACTTGTATGTATCTTGAATGTATCCGAAAAAGCGGCTCGATTCGATGTTATTCCGCGAGCGTAAGTTGTTGAACACTTTCAACCATTCTCCGCCGTTGTCGGGCAGCGAATATCCCGCGGAATCGCGCAGTTCCCACTCATTGATACGATCTTTGATTTTTTCCTTTTGGATTCCGAACGACCAACGAAAAGAATGTTGATTCATTCCGACTATTCCGACTAAAGAAGCATTCATCACGGTTGAATGCAGGTAATCTCTCGCGTGTTGATGAAACAACCCCGTACCTATGTTTTCCTCAACCCCTTCTTCGATTACGTTATTCATCCAATATTCGCCGGTTATGTCGTAGGTTTCTTCTTCCCGCGATTGAAACCCGGAAACCTGCAGGGCAACGGAAGCATTGTCATTGACCAGATAGTTCAAAACGCCCGCCCCGAATAAGCTGCGAAAACGGTCTCTTTCTTCGCCGTCGAAATACACTTTGAAGTTCTTGGCATCCGTCATGGTTCCATAAGACGTTTCTCTGTTTCCCGGATTAAAGTCGTAAATATTATCCGAATAATTTCCCAAAAAGCTTAAGCTTAGTTTCGCTGAAAAGTCATAATTCATGTACGTCTGAAAATCCAAAACAGTCGGGTTGTAATCGCCTTTTGTATCCAGTGTTTTCAACAACGTCGTTCCTCTTTTGTATCGAAACCCGCTTATTTGAGAAAATTTACCGGCATTACTTCCCAGATAAACATTTCCGCCCAACATACTTCCGGTAAATCCGCCTTCCAAGGTTGTCGGTTTTTTATAAAAGACCGACAAAACAGAAGACATTTTATCGCCGTAACGGGCATCGAATCCTCCGGACGAAAAATGAACGGATTCCGTCATATCCGGATTCAGGAAGCTCAGCCCTTCCTGTTGTCCGCTTCGGATTAATAGCGGACGATAAACTTCTATGTTATTAACGTACACAATATTTTCATTGTAGTTTCCACCTCTCACGGAATATTGGGTACTCAATTCATTGGTCGAAGAAACACCTGTTCCGGCCGTCATGACAAAAGATTCGACACTTCCGCCGGTGGCGTCCACGGATAAGCGACCTTGTCCCATGCTTATTCGTTCCATCGTATTGGATTGGACACGACTTCCTTTGATGACGACAGATTCCAATTCAAATGATTGAGGGCGAAGACGTACATTCACAACCAAATCTTCTTCCGCCTCCGAAATGGAGATTTCCGATTTATTGTATCCTAAGCTGTGGAAAACTAAAGTTACGGAGTCATTTTGAGGTATCGATATGGAATATTTTCCTTTTTCATTGGTTAATGTTCCGTTCATACTTCCTTTTTGTTGAACGACAGTTAACTCGACAGGCAATCCCGCCGGGTCCGAAACAACTCCGGAAACCGTTATCTTTTGAGCCGATAAAAATCCCGAAAGGGAAACAAAAATAAATGCGAACAAAAAGTGTTTATTCATCCGATAAAACAATTACTATTTACTAACGGAGATTTTGTCGATTCCGTATAATTTCATACTAAAAATGGAGGCACTTCAATTTCTGTCTTTGAAGATTTGTTTTGTTTTTATAATTACTCTCTTCTCATCGGATAGGGTTGTCGCAAATAAACAGGATTGACCACCTTCCTTCATATTCAATTTCTTACGCAACTCTTCGACTGATAAGGGAAAGTTCCGAACAGTCAGATGAACATTCCTTTCACTTTGAATTTTTTCCTTCAAATCTCTTTTGTTCATCGAGGATATCGAAAGTATTTCAAATATTCTTCCCGGAAAATTCGGATTCAATTCGGATGAAGTGTACAAATGAGAGTTTACATGTAATTTCTCGACACCGTACTTTAATGCGATACTTTTATAAAAACCGGCTTTCATCAAAGACGCATTGGGTTCGTACAAGTATGTTTTTAATTCTTTCGCATGTGAAATCTCCGCTTTCGATTCCTCTTCATAAGAAAAGCAATCGGTTTGGGAATCATCCTTATCCAAATTAACACAGAAAACAGGAATCGAATATCCGGCTTTTTTCTTTAACAAAAACAGAAGTTCTTTATTTTCATTGTGTACACTTACAACATGAATCTCCGCGATATTTTTTAATGTATTTATTGCCGACCGAATATCCAGCATGGGAGATAATTTAATCAAAACCGTATCGGCTTTCTGCAGCAATAAATCTTGGATTTTCACTAAATCGGGTTCGCAATCGTGCAGAAGAAACATTTTCTCCCCTGAGCAAGAACGCCGCGCCGGATCGATATAAACCGTATCAACCGGATTGGCTTTCTGCAAGTATTCGACATTATCACAACAAACAGTTTCAATGTGATTTAATCCGAGAACATCGAAATTATGCGAAGCCAATTTCACCAAGTGATTGTGCTTTTCCAGATAAGTTACCTTTGCAAATCTTTCGGCAATGAAAGCAGTATCCACCCCAAACCCTCCGGTTAAGTCGATAAAGGTATTTCCCGACAACAAAGAAGCTTTATATTTCGCCGTTATTTCAGATGAAGATTGTTCCAAAGAAAGCAAAGGCGGATAAATAACCTCACTGTTTTGAAACCAAGTCGGAATTTTATATTTGCTCTTCCGGCGAGCTTTTATTTGATCGAGTGCTTCAGAAATAACTACATCCGGATGCTTTTCCGGCCGAAATTGCAGAGCCAAACGTTGAACATCGCAAGAAAGGTGTTTTTCTATAAAATCTTTTGTAGCCTGATTTAACATCTTTCATTCCAAACTAAGTCGTTTTACCCGGATTTCATTTTTCAGAAAAACGCTTGCCATGTCGGCGAATTTACGCTCTGATTCGGTTGTATAAAATCGAACCGAAGCTTTTTTGGTACAAAGCTCATCCATTTCCGGATGCCGTTTCAAATAATCGGCCAAACCGGCAGCAACATATTTTCCCTGCGATACGATTTTGATTTTTTCGGGAAGATATTGCCTTATTTTATTTTCCAATAGAGGATAATGGGTACACCCTAAAATCAACGTATCGATTAACGAATCTTTTTTCAAAATGGAATCAACATTCTTACGAATGAAAAAGTCCGCCCCCGGAGAATCATATTCTCCGTTTTCAACCAAAGGAACCCACATCGGGCATGCTTCGCCCGTGACAACTATTTCCGGGAATAATTTATGTATTTCCAACGGGTAAGATTCGGATTGAATGGTTCCTTGCGTTCCGAAAACACCCACATGATTCGTCCGGGTTAAACCGGCAACGCTCTCAACGGTCGGACGAATGATTCCCAAGACCCTTCTGCGGGAATCCATTTTAGGTAAATCGTTTTGTTGTATCGTACGTAAAGCTTTCGCTGAGGCTGTATTACAGGCTAAAATAATCAAAGGACATCCTTCTGCGAATAATCTTTTCACAGCTTGCAAAGTAAATTCATAAACCACCTCATACGAACGAGTTCCATAAGGAGTACGAGCATTATCACCCAAATAAACATAATCGTATTGAGGTAGAAGTCGACGAATTTCTTCCAAAATGGTTAATCCGCCATAACCCGAATCAAATAGACCAATTGCCCCTTGTTGCATAACTATTTAAAAACAATGAACGGTGAACGATGATACGAATCACCATTCACCGTTCATTTATTTCAAGTAAAAATACGCTTATTGAAGCGATAATTTTGTCTTAACCAAAGGAGTGGCATCCGGAGCCGTCGGACTGACATAAACAACAGTAGAGCCGGCATCCAAAATGTAAGTAAAACTATTTTCCTCTCCTACTTTTTGCAAAGCGTCTCGTACTTTTTGTTGGATAGGAACAAGCAATTGTTCATATAACTGTTGAATTTCCGTTTGAGAATCTTCGTTATATTTTGCAGCACGTTGTTCAATATCCTGTATTTCAGTCATTCTCCTATTTCGGATAGCTTCCGACAAACCTTCAGCCTCAGCCAAAAAGGCTTCATATTTCTTGCTGTATTCTTCTTCTAATATTCTCATTTCTTTACGAAATTCCTCCTGTTTCTTCTGAATGGAATCTTGCATTTGAACATATTCAGGCATTGCCGTGATTACTTCTACAGAATTAAAATAAGCGATTTTGTCTTGAGCAAAAACTCCAACAGGAGCTAATAAAAGTGCTAATAATACAATTTTCTTCAACATATCCTATAAGATTAAATTTTTATTTTTTCGTTTGCAAAGATACATAATTATTTAGAATATCCCATTTTCTGTAAAACTTCATTACTGATATCAATTTGCGGAGAAGCAAAAATAACACTCATAGCAGAGGCTCTATCGACAATGGCGGCATATCCTTTCGTTGTTGCAATTTCTTTTACGGCTGTATATATTTCATCCTGAATAGGTTTAATCAGGCTTTCTCTTTTTTTATACAACTCTCCGTCCGTACCGAAATATTTTCTTTTCAGTTCTTGAGCTTCCTGCTCCTTGCCAACTATTTCGGCTTCTCTTTTTGTTTTCATTTCAGCAGACAAAAAAACCAAATCTGCCTGATACGTTTTATACATGTTTTGAGCTTCTTGCTGAACGGCTTCTACTTCAGCTTGCCACTTTTTCGACATTGTATTTAATTGTTCATTCGCTATCTCGTAAGCCGGAATATTTTTTAATATATATTCCATATCAATCAAAGCAAACCTTTGAGCAAATACCTCTGTCGTACTTAAAACACTCATTATTAAAACAAGACCTAATAGAAATACTTTTTTCATGACGTTATTCTTTTAATTCGTATTTTATTTATATTGATTAAAACTCTTGACCTAGTACAAAATGCATGCGACTGCCTCCTTTAGGAGCTCCCGGGAAAGGGCTATCGAATCCGTAAGCCCAGTCAAGGCCTAACAATCCAACCATGGGAAGGAAAACACGCGCTCCGAATCCGGCTGATCTTTTCAATTCGAAAGGATCAAATGATTTGATATCCGACCATGCATTTCCTGCTTCCAAAAATGTTAAGATATAAATAGTCGCCGATTGCTCCAACATCAAGGGATAGCGTAATTCCAATGCTAAACGAGAGTAGGCGTATCCATCGTAATTAGGTGTCAAAGATCCGGCTTCATAACCTCTCAATCCTATCATTTCATTGGCATAAGCAGTGGAATATCCTGACATAGCGTCTCCTCCCATATAAAATGTTTCAAACGGATTGTATTTTTTTGAATTGTAACTTCCCAAGAAACCATATTCAATCCGACTCATCAGCACCGGAGTGCGTTTCACTTTGTCTTTATTCGCTAAAGGAATAAATAATTTCCCTTTGAATTTCCATTTATGATACTCCATCCATTTAAACATTCTGGAATCTTGTTTATTCAAATTATCATAATCGATTCCATCGAACAGCGAATAAGGAGGTGTTGCATTAACCGACAACGAGAATGATGACCCGGAACGGGTATATAACGGATTATCAATCGAGTTACGACTCAGGGTCAAGCCCAAAGTCAAACTGTTTGCTTGTCCGTTACTGACGGGGAACCATCTCCAATTTCTCAGCCAATAGCGTTGAAGAGACAATTCTGTCATAAAGGAAAAATACATATCCGGCCAATTCAAGCGTTTTCCGTATCCGGCCGAAACGCCCAATATTCTCATGTATTGATTTTCGTCGTAAGCGTAATCATAATAATTATTATACGGGTCATAATAACTGTTATTGTAATAAGAACGCGATTCTATTCCTGTTTGCACCATATAATAAGCACCCACAGAGAAACTATTCGGTCGTTTTCCTCCAAACCATGGATCTAAAAAAGAAACACTGTAGGATTGATAATATCTTCCGTTGGTTTGTCCGCTTAGAGTAAGTGTTTGTCCGTCTCCTTGAGGGATAAATCCCTTGTAGGTTCCCAGATTCAATAAGTTTTTGAAAGAGAAATTGGTAAATTTCAGACTTAAACGTCCTATAACTCCTGTTTGTCCATAACCTGCCGAAAATTCAATCTGATCACTCGCTTTGGGAGTTAAATTATAATTAATATCCACCGTACCGGTTTCAATATCCGGAACAGGTTTAATGTCCATTGTTTCAGGGTCGAAATGTCCCATCTGAGCAATTTCGCGCGCCGACATTCGCAACAACTCCAGACTGAATAATTGTCCGGGTTTGGTAATTAATTCTCTCCGGACAATATCTTCATATAATCGGTCGTTTCCATTAATGATAATTTTATTGATTGTTGCTTGAACTCCTTCTTGGATTCTCAATTCAATATCAACCGAATCACTTTCAATATTCGTCTCAACCGGAACTAACTGAGAAAAGATATATCCGTTATTATAATAAATACTTGCAACAGCGTCTTCGTCCGTTTGTAAGCGTTCTTCAAACTTCTTTTTATTATAAACGTCTCCCGGATGGAATCCCAGTATATTCGTTAGGGCATCCGATTGATATACGGTATTTCCTATCCAGTTTACGTCTCGGATATAATATTTATCTCCTTCATAAACTTTCAAATAAATATCAACATGCTTATCATCCGTAGAAACAACACTATCGGATATGATATAAGCATCTCTGTACCCTTTTTCGTTGTATTTGAGGACAACATTTTCCAAATCGTTGGTATATTCTTCCCGAACAAATTTTTTACTGCTGAACAATTTTCTCAAACTTAATTTAGGTCTTTTAGATAGAGAAAAACCTTCATTTGTTTTTTTCATTGCCATTTTCACATCATAATCCGAAAGATTTCCATTTCCTTCTATGTAGATATTGCCTACTTTGGTTTTTTCGTTTTTGTCCACCGCGATATCTAATATAACACGTCCTTCGCTTGACAAATCGTCACGCTGCTGTATTCTTATTTCGGCATTACTAAATCCTTTTTCATCGAAATAATCTTGTGTTCTTTTTTTAGCCCGATTAATCAGGTTAGGTGTAATTTGGGAGCCTTTTGCTATTCCGATTTTAGCTTCCAATTCTTCTTTTTCTCCTTTTTTCACTCCGGTAATTTGTATTTCCGAGATAGTCGGATTGGGTCTCAAGGCTATTTCAAGCCAAACACTATCGGTTGTCAGTTTAGTTGCCGAAATTTTTCCCCAAGAAAATAATCCATGTTTCAAGAACGCTTTCAAAGCCGAAGTTAATTCATCTCCCGGAACACTGACTTTATCGCCAATGGACAAACCGGATATTCCGACCAAAACATAATTTTCGTATCCGTAATTTTCAACTCCCGTCACTTTAATATCCGCGATAGTATATTTTTTATTTGTTTCCGTCAAACTGTAAGTAATAACAGGAGTCTCCTCTTTCTCTTTCGCTGCTGAATTTAATGTAACGGAATCATTCTCAATCTGAAAAAAACCGATTTCATATGCAGAGAGATTATTAAAAATAAGCATTAGAAAACAAAGGAGTGGAATTTTTTTATACATATAATTAATTTCTGTAATAATGTACGTTTAATTGTTTTTTATTTGATCTCCGGTTTTTCCAAAACGTCGTTCCCGTTTTTGATAATCCAAGATAGCTTCATACAAATTATTTTCTCTGAAATCAGGCCAAAACGTCGGAGTAAAATATAGCTCCGA
>JAIRRK010000151.1 GCA_031256015.1 Dysgonamonadaceae bacterium | reverse complement strand
TATATGAATTATAAAATATCCGTTTTAGGGGAAGTTGCACGCCCCGGAACGTATTTTATTGATAGCGAGCGAATCTCAATACCCGATGCTTTGGCGCAAGCCGGCGATATGACAATTTACGGAAAACGTGAAGATGTTTTGATTTGCAGAGTCGAAAACGGAGAGAAAAGGTTTTATAGTGTCAACTTGAAATCGCCTGATTTGTTTTTTTCGGAAGTTTATTATTTGCAGCAAAATGATATTGTTTATGTAAAACCGAATAAATCCAGAGCTATGAGTTCCTCTTACAATCCGATGGTAGCCACACTTATTTCGGTTACATCATTGTTGGTCGGTATAACTACGTTGGTTTTGACCCAAGTCAATAAGTGACAAATAGTTATTTTTATAAAGGGTTTTAAACAGCGAAGATTTCACTGAAGTAATAGATAATACTGCGCCAAAGAAGAAAATTGATAAATTGTAATCTTTTGGTTATCTTTGCGACCAAGAATTAGCATGCAGCTGATTTAATTTTTAATAAATATTATGTCAAAAATTGCACTGATTACCGGAATCACCGGTCAAGATGGGGCGTATCTCTCTGAATATTTAATCAAGAAAGGGTATATAGTACACGGAATGAAGCGTCGTTCTTCTTTATTCAATACGGAGCGCATCGACCATTTGTATCAAGATCCGCACAGAGAAAACCGTAATTTAATTCTCCACTACGGCGATTTAACGGATTCGATGAATATTACTCGTATTATTCAGGAAGTTCAGCCGGATGAGATTTATAACTTGGCAGCAATGAGCCATGTAAAAGTAAGTTTTGATATGCCGGAATATACAGCCAATGCAGATGGAGTAGGAACTCTTCGTATTCTGGAGGCTGTCCGTTTATTGGATTTAACAAAGAAAACAAGGATTTATCAAGCTTCTACATCCGAATTGTATGGATTGGTTCAAGAGATTCCGCAAAAAGAAACGACTCCTTTTTATCCGCGTTCTCCTTATGCCGTCGCTAAATTATATGCTTATTGGATTACTGTAAATTACAGAGAAGCTTACGGTATGCACGCCAGCAACGGTATATTGTTTAACCATGAATCTCCTTTACGTGGAGAAACATTTGTTACTCGAAAAATTACACGTGCAGTTAGTCGTATTGTGTTAGGTATGCAGGAAAAAACCTATTTAGGAAATTTATCTGCGCAACGCGACTGGGGGCATGCGAAAGATTATATACGGGCGATGCACCTGATATTGCAGCAGGATACTCCTTCTGATTATGTTATCGCAACGGGAATAACCACTTCTGTTCGCGATTTTATAAAGAAAGCATTCGAGGAAGTAGGTGTGGAAGTTGAGTTTAAAGGAGAAGGAGTTGATGAGAAAGGATTTATATCTTCCATAGATACTTCAAAATTCGGAGAAAGAGTGGGACAAGAATATTTGGAATCTTTTCAAAAACGTATCGGAACGGAAGCAGTGAATGTTGATCCGGCCTATTTTCGTCCGACAGAAGTAGAATTGCTTATTGGAGATCCGACAAAATCGAAAACAGTTTTAGGATGGGAGCCGAAATACGACTTGCCTGCTCTGGTTAAAGATATGATGCAAAGTGATGTCGAACTAATGAAAAAAGACGCTTTCCTTAAAGATGGCGGCTATCGGACAATGAATTACTTTGAATGAGAAAGTTTGTGATTGATAGATGTCTTTTAACAAGTTTTCTTTTTCGTTTTTTGTCCGGATACAAATGAAGTAACAAAACGCCGACAGACTGAAAATTAGTAATATGAATAAAAACAGCAAAATATATATTGCCGGACATAAAGGATTAGTAGGGTCGGCAATTTGGAATAACCTAAAAGCAAAAGGATATACGAATCTGATAGGAAAAACCATTGAAGAATTGGATTTGATGGATGCCGAAGCCGTTAAAATTTTTTTTGATGAAGAACAACCGGAATATGTAATCCTTGCAGCGGCAAAAGTCGGCGGAATTGTTGCCAATAACACCTATCGAGCGGATTTTATTTACCGGAATCTGCAAATCCAACAAAATGTAATCGGAGAGAGTTTTCGGCACGAGGTAAAGAAATTACTGTTTTTGGGCAGTACCTGTATTTATCCGAAAGAAGCTCATCAACCGATGAAAGAGGATGAATTGTTGACGGGTCCGTTGGAATACACGAACGAACCTTATGCTATTGCAAAAATAGCCGGATTGAAAATGTGCGAAAGTTTTAATTTGCAATATGGAACCAATTATATTGCAGTTATGCCTACGAACTTATACGGTCCGAATGACAATTTCGATTTAGAGAAGAGTCATGTGCTTCCCGCTATGATTCGTAAGATTTATTTAGGGAAATGCCTGCTGGAAAATAATTGGGAAGCGATTTGTCAAGATTTTTCTAAACTTCCGGTAGAAGGAATAAACGGAAATGATTCAATAGACAAAATCAAGGAAAAGTTATCAAAATACGGTATTTTTCCTTCGTATGTAGAATTATGGGGAACAGGAAAGCCTATGCGAGAATTTCTTTGGAGTGAAGAAATGGCAGATGCTTCCGTGTATATTATGGAAAATGTTGATTTCGAAGATTTAAAAGGAAATTCTCCCGAAATACGAAATTGTCATATTAACATAGGAACAGGAAAAGAAATATCAATCAAAAGATTATCGGAAATAATTACTGAGATTATTGGTTATCAAGGAGAAATTCGTTTTAACTCGGACAAACCGGACGGAACCATGCGTAAGTTGACAGATGTTTCAAAACTGAACTCTTTGGGTTGGAAACATCGGATTGAAGTTGAAGAAGGAGT
>JAIRRK010000130.1 GCA_031256015.1 Dysgonamonadaceae bacterium | reverse complement strand
CAAATTGTTCTTGGGAATCCCCAAAATGTTTTTCGGAACTCCCTATCGTATGTATTAAAAAAATTTTTATGTATATATAATGTGTGTGTGTGTGTGTGTGTGTGTGTGTGTGTGTGTGTGTGTGTGTGTGTGTGTGTGTGTGTGTTTAATAAAATATCAGAAACAACCAAATTTTCAATAGAAAAAATGAAAGAAAAGTCAATCTTTTTTTTATTTATGTCTTTCAGGATATTCATATTGTTTTTTATCCGGTTTTTATTATCCGGTTGCAAAGCTAAAAACTTTTTTTGATATTTTACTGAAAAAAGGAAAAAAAGTTTATTCTTCTTCTTTTTTTTCTTGTTTGCGGGTTTGCAGGTAGAGACGGAGCACGCTCCGTCTCTACAACGAATTGCCGCTCCTGCGCGGAGCGCAGGCATCTTATTAGCCGTGTGCAAGCGCAGCGCAGCGCAGCCCACGGAAAGCGAGGCCTCTCCCCTCCCCTCACGTGCTTGCTTCTTCTTTGTATCAAGACAAAGAAGAAGGAAAGCGGCATCATACGCCTTGAAATAACAATATTGACAAAAAAAAGAGTTAAAAGAGTAAAGAAAAGTGGCAGAGATACTCTATTTTTGCTTCCCTCTAACGGACTATATGTGTATGAAACAAATCGGACTATATCTTGTATTTCTTATTTTGCTGCAAAGTTGTGTGACATCCGTTCAAGAACCCGTTTTTGATTCGGAAGATAGCCGCAAAGCAAATTCTTTCAACGACGGATGGTCTTTCAGGAAAGAAAATACGGCCGAATGGGAACAAGTAACAATTCCTCATACGTGGAATAATATCGATATGCAAACCCGACAAAACGATTTTTATGCCGGAGTTGCTTATTACAAAAAAATATTTGTTCCCGATTCTTCGTTGAATGGTCAACGTCTTTTTCTGCGCTTCGAAGGAGTAGCTTCCACCGCCGAAATATTCGTTAATGAAGCAATTGCCGGAAATCATGCCGGAGGATACTCCGCCTTTGCCGTTGAAATTTCCCGATTGTTGAAATACGGCGAAGAAAACGAAATCCGGGTAAAAGTCGATAACGCTTCCCGACCGGATGTTGTTCCGGTGAATCATCGCTTATTCGGAGTTTACGGCGGAATTTATCGCCCCGTTCAATTAATCGTTACCGGAAAAATCAATATCGCCGTAACCGATTACGCTTCTCCCGGAATATACATCGAGCAGAGAAATGTCTCAGAGAAATCGGCCGACATTCAAGTGAAAATAAAAATCGACAGCAGCACAGGAAAAAAAGATACAGTCTCGGTTCATACAAGCATTTATGACAGGGAAGGAATCCTTGTTTCGGGACAAGAATCAACCGCGTTACTGTCTCCTCAGGGACGGAAAGAGGTAATGCACGATTTTCAACTGAAAAAGCCTCATTTATGGCAGGGACTCGACAATCCTTATTTATATAAAGTGGTTGTGAGACTGATTCGGGAAGGAAAACTGATTGATGAAGTGACTCAACCTTTGGGATTACGCCGTTTTGAATTAAAAGCCGGTGACGGAATGTATCTCAACGGGAAAAAAGTTCCGATGTATGGCGTTTGTCGCCATCAGGATTGGTGGCAATTGGGAAGCGCGCTCTCCAACAATGAACACGATACCGACCTGGATATTATCAAAGAAATCGGAGCTACGACAATTCGCTTGGCTCATTACCAACAATCCGAATATTTTTATTCCAAATGCGACAGTATCGGGTTTATGGTTTGGGCGGAAATTCCGTTTGTCAATCGTGTTACGACTCACGAAGAAAACAATGCCAAACAACAATTAACCGAATTGATTCGTCAAAACTACAACCATCCGTCGATTTATGTATGGGGACTGCATAACGAAGTATATCAACCGCACAATTATACCGTTGCTTTGACTCAAAAACTGAACGACTTGGCAAAGTCGGAAGACCCGAATCGTTATACCGTACAGGTAAGCGGCTATAACCGCATCGACCATCCGGTAAACAACAATGCCGATATTCAAGGGATTAATCAGTATTTCGGTTGGTATAACGGAACGTTGGACAGTCTGCGGACTTGGGTGGAGCGCGTTGAAAAACAGTTTCCCGATCATAAAGTTATTTTCTCGGAATACGGAGCGGAAGCGAATATCCATCAACAAAAAGAAGTTGCCTCAAACCGAGGCGACTGCTGCGGATTCGATAACGATTACAACGAAACGTTTGCTACCCGTTTCCACGAAGAACATTGGAATGTGATTTCGAAACATCCGTTTTTGCTCGCCTCCTATATCTGGAATACGTTCGATTTCGCTACTCCCATGTCTGCTCAGGGAAAAGTAGAAGCCCGTAACATGAAAGGATTGGTTACTCTCGACCGACAAACGAAAAAAGACCCTTTCTATTGGTATAAAGCCAACTGGAGTAAAGAGCCCGTGCTGTATATCACTCAAAGAAGAGTGGTTAACCGAGGCAATCGAATCACTCCGGTTACGGTTTATTCCAACGTAGGCATCCCGAAACTAACCGTCAACGGAACGCCCATCGACTCTTGCGAAAAGGGATATACGGATGTTCATTATATCTTCAATAACATCGAACTGAAAGAAAACGAAAACATACTTCAGGTAAAGGTGGAAAAAGAAGGAGAAATCTTTGAAGATCAGGTAGTCTGGAATTATTCGGAGAAATACAAAGATTCGGAGAACAATGCTCCGGAAGTCAGATTGAAAGAACACACAGGATTACAGTAACTAAATATAATATCATGAAATCAACATCAAAACACACTCTTTTTTTGTTTCTCTTGTTTTGTATCACGTTCTCTATCCGTTCCATTGCTCAGGAAAAAGACCCTATCTCGTTACGGCACGGAGCTCACAGAGAAGGAAGACGAACGGATGCGGACATGCAACGATGGCGCGAATATGGTTTGGGACAATTTATTCACTGGGGAATATATGCCCTTCCCGGTGGCGAATGGAACGGAAAAACATACACGGGTGCCGCCGAATGGATTCGAGTATGGAACGAAATCCCGGACAGCGAATACGATAACTTGTATAAACAGTTTAATCCGAAAGATTTCGACGCAAAAAAATGGGCCGAACAAGCCAAAGACATGGGCGCGAAATACATGATTTTCACAACCAAACACCACGACGGATTTTGTATGTGGCCCAGCAAATACACTCCATATACGGTGGCTCATACTCCTTACGGAAAGGACATCGTGAAGGAACTTGTCGATGCTTACTCGGCAGAAGGAATCGACGTGTACCTTTACTTTTCCATTATCGACTGGAGTCATCCGGGATATGTTTCAGGAGGAAACATCAATTCTCCGCAAGTGAAAAACGCTTACCGGGAAGGGAATGCCGAAAAGCCTTTCCGGTCGGAGGAACAGGAGAAGCTTTACGAAGATTTCAAGGCTTTCACCCGAAATCAACTCTTGGAGCTGTTGGATAACTATCCTCAAATCAAAGGTCTTTGGTTCGACGGTTCGTGGGATGTGGCCTGGGTTTACAATGCCGCTTGGGTTGACTCGTTGGGATTGGAATTAAGAGAAAAACATCCGGGATTGATTATCGGAAGCCGATTCCGTTCGGATGAGTACGGTAATCGGCACGAAGACGCCAACGGTAATCTGATAGACGATTTCGACCAACGTTTTGAACGGAATCTGCCAAACGATTGGAACGAAACCAACGGATTCGACTGGGAATGTGTAATGACTATTCCCGAAAATCAATGGGGATATCATCGCGATTGGTCGTGGACATACGTTAAAACCCCTTACGAACTGATTGAAATGGCTGTTAAAGCGATTTCTTTGGACGGGAATTTCGTCATCAACTTCGGACCCGACGGCGACGGAAATATACGAGAGGAAGAAAGCAACATCGCAGAAGAAATCGGCAAATGGATGAAAATCAACGGACAGGCTCTTTACGGAACTTATCGTTCCATCTTGGATAAGCAAGATTGGGGATACTCCACTCAAAAAGACAATAAAATCTACCTTACGGTCTTCAACAAGCCGCTTAACAACAAGCTGCGCATCAAGATACCGCAAAGCAATAAAAAAGACATGATTTACCGGATAACGAAGGTTGAATCGACGACAACCGACGATGCCGTGGACGTAAACGGCGAAGGAAAACCCGGGACGTATTACCGCGATAAAACCGGTTCGGTTTATTACGACCTGATTATTCCCAAATCTCTTCGGAACGTTACTCAGCCTTTCGTGATTGTAATTGAAGTAGAAGAAATCGACAAAGGCGAGGCGGAAGCCTATCAACAAGCGATAACATAAGTCCCTCGTCACGAAAAGCTTCGCTTTTTTATTTCCGAAGATGATAAATAGTCAATAAAAATATTAACTTTGCAGTCCTCAAACAAAATTCAAATTAGTATCCTATTTTCACATGAAAACATTCAAACTTCTTACCGTATTCAGTTTATTATTCCATAGCTGTTTATTTGCAAATCCGCTTTGGCTTCGTTATCCTGCCATTTCCCCGGACGGAAAGCAAATCACGTTCACTTATAAAGGCGATATTTTCGTTGTTCCCTCCTCCGGAGGCGAAGCTCGGCAATTAACCATGCATGTGGCTCATGATTATATGCCGGTTTGGTCGCCCGACAGTAAAAACATTGCTTTTGCAAGCAATCGTTTCGGTAATTTCGATATTTACATCACTTCCTTGGACGGAAGAACACCCGAACGACTCACCACTTTTTCGGGCAGTGAACTTCCATATACATTCACTCCGGATGGAAAACATATTGTTTACAGAGCAAATATTCAGACTCCGGCATCTTGTGTTGCCTTTCCTTCGGGAAGTATGAGCGAACTGTATAAAATCCCGATTGAAGGCGGACGACCTAAACAACTGTTAGCAACTCCGGCTGAAAATGTTTCTTTTTCAAAAGACGGGAAAGGATTTGTTTATCAAGATAAAAAAGGACAGGAAAATACGTGGCGAAAACATCACACTTCGTCCGTTACAAGAAATATCTGGCACTACAATATACCCGATAAAAAGTTCACGGAACTGATTTCCACTCCGGGAGAAGATACCAATCCGGTATTCAGTCCCGATAATTCTACGGTTTACTTTTTGAGCGAACGTTCGGGAACATACAATGTTCACGCTTTCCCTTTCAATAATCCGTCTCAAGTTACAAGAGTAACGGATTTCAAACTTCATCCGGTACGATTTCTGTCTGTTGCTCAAAACGGAACACTCTGCTTCGGTTTCGATGGAGAAATTTATACGCTTGTTCAAGGAAGTAAGCCGCAAAAAGTATCTGTAACTATTCGGGAAGAAGAAAAGAAAAACGATATTCAGCGTATTTCCCAAGGGGCTTCCGCGACAGCCGTTTCGCCCGACGGAAAACAAATTGCATCCGTTATGCGCGGAGAAATTTTTGTTTCTTCCGTTGAATACAAATACACCAAACAAATCACAAATCAGGCGGCCGGAAATCATTCGCCAAGCTTTTCTTCCGATGGAAGAACCCTCGTTTATGCTTCGGAAAAATCAGGTGTCCGAAGTTTGTATCTGACTACAATCTCTCGGCCGGAAGAGAAATATTTCTTCAATGCTACTTTATTGAAGGAAGAACCGCTTTTCAAAGATTCGAAGGCAATTGAACGGGCTTATCCGAGATATTCTCCCGACGGAAAAGAAATCGCTTTCATCGAAGACCGGAAAAAGTTGATGGTTTATAATGTAGAAAGCAAAGAAACTCGTCAAATTACAGACGGCTCCGGACATCCGGGAAGCGGAGGATATTTCGATTATGAATGGTCGCCCGACAGCAAATGGTTTTCCATCGCCTATACTCCGAACAAACATGAACCGTACAGCGATATCGGATTGGTAAGTGCTCAGGGAGGGGATGTTACCAATCTGACAAACAGCGGATACAGCAACGAAAACCCGAAATGGGTGTTGGACGGTAATGCTGTTATTTTCTCATCGGAGCGATACGGAATGCGTAATCATGCTTCTTGGGGAAGCTTGAACGATATTATGATTGTTTTCCTGAATCAGGATGCCTACGATAAATATCGCTTAAGTGCGGATGACTATAAACTGCTGAAAGAAGAAGAGAAAGATAATAAATCGGATAACAACAAGGATGAGAAAGAGAAAAACAAAAAAGACTCTAAAGACATCGTCGTTGAACTGAACAATATCGAAGACCGTATCTTACGGATTACGCCAAACTCATCGAATCTGAGGGATGCCATCTTGACAAAAGACGGAGAAAAACTGTATTACTTGGCTTCTTTCGAAAAGGATTACGATTTGTGGTCTGTCAATACCCGCACCCGCGAAACGAAACTGGAAATAAAAGGACCGGGAAACGGTGCTCTGAAAATGGATAAGGAAGGAAAAACCATCTTCCTGTTAGGAAGGAATCCGCAAAAGATTACGATTGCAGGAAACAAAAAAGAGTCGATTGCCGTCAATGCTCAATTCGACTTAAATTCGACTGCCGAAAGAGAATATATGTTCAATCATGTTTGGACGCAGGAACAAAAACGGTTCTACGTCAAATCCATGCATGGGGTGGATTGGCCTTTGATGAAGAAAGAGTACGAGAAGTTTCTTCCTTACATCAACAACAACTTCGATTTCGCCGAAATGCTGAGCGAGTTATTGGGTGAATTGAACGTTTCTCACACCGGAGGATTCTACTCGCCTCGTCACGAAAACCCGGACGCAACGGCCGCTTTGGGTGTTTTGCTTTCTTGGGAATACAACAATGACGGTTTACTGATTGATGAAGTCATCGAAAAAGGTCCGTTCGATAAGGCCGAAAGCAAAGTCAAACAAGGCATCGTTATCGAAGCAATCAACGGAGAAAAGATACTGAAAAATCAGGATTACTTTCCTCTTCTGAACAAGTTATCGTCTAAAAACACTTTAATCTCATTGTACGACCCGAAAAGCAACGAACGTTGGGATGAGGTGATTAAACCTATCACGCAGGGAGAACAAAGCAGACTTCTTTACTCTCGCTGGGTCAAGAACCGGGAAGCCGATGTGGATAAACTCTCCGACGGACGATTGGGTTATGTACACATTGAAAGTATGGGCGACCCGAGTTTCCGCTCGATTTACTCGGACATTCTGGGAAAATTCAACAATAAAGAAGCCATCGTTATCGATACCCGCTTCAACGGCGGCGGACGTCTTCACGAAGACATTGAGGTGCTGTTCAGCGGCAAGAAGTATTTCACGCAGGTCATCCGCGGAGTCGAATCCTGCGATATGCCGAGCAGGCGATGGAACAAACCTTCCATCATGATTATGGGCGAAGCCAACTATTCCAACGCACACGGCTCGCCTTGGGTTTACAAACACACGGGTATCGGAAAACTGGTAGGAATGCCTGTTCCGGGAACAATGACCAGCGTTTCATGGGAAACACTGCAAGACCCGACTCTCGTATTCGGGATTCCCATCGTCGGCTATCGGCTTCCCGACGGTTCGTACTTGGAGAATCAGACTTTGGAGCCGGATTACCCGGTTGCCAACGAACCGGACAAATTAGTGAAAGGGGAAGACCTGCAGTTGGCCAAAGCGGTGGAGGTTTTGTTGCAGGAGCTATCCGGTAACGAAAGTGTCAAATAAGCTCGGTCAGTCTGTTTTAATCTTAAGCCATTCTTCCCGGTCGCTGATTATCTTTCCGTTCTCGTAGATGATAAGTGCCATGACTTTGCCGGTTAACAGAGTCAGTTGGTAAGTATAAACGTGGCCCGGATAATTTATGAAGATTCTATTGTCTTCCGGGTCTATTTTGTATTTGAAAGAATCCGTTTCCATGATGGTCAACGCCCTCTGACTGCCGCAAATCGACTCACGTTCTTTTCTTCTCACGGCATCTCCGACCTTATTGAATTCCATTGTCATTCTCGTGATGTAAGTGCAGGAATTATAATTCAAACTCTCGCTCGACATCAGCCATTTACCCTGCATCCCGGTGTACAGTGCATTTCGGTAATTTTCTTCACCCTCGTCACAAGTCGCAAAAGGCAACATAACGAATAACAGTCCGATGATTTGTTTCAACAATACATTCGTTTTCATTTGTTTATTGTATTATATTATTTTATAGATGTGCAAAAATAAACAAATAAATCAGAAATACTATTATTAACATCCGGAAAATCCAAGAGTTTTTCGATTTGATTCAGCCGGCTTAACAGGATGCCTGATAAGAGAGAGTCGCTCTCAATTCTAATTGAGGGATTTAAAATTTACTGCGCGCCGCGCAGGTTGAATCTTCTTCTTTGTCTTGATACAAAGAAGAAGCAAGAAAAATCAAGGCTTGGCTTTTCGGCGACCCGCTAGCGATTGGTCGGCTAAAATCCGGAGAACTCGCTTCG
>JAIRRK010000098.1 GCA_031256015.1 Dysgonamonadaceae bacterium | reverse complement strand
AGTAAACAAAATTATTTTAATTGGACACGTGGGCAAAGACCCGGAAGTGAGGTATTATGACAATGGTGGATCCGTTGCCAATTTTTCTTTAGCAACTACCGAAAGAGGCTATAAAACAGCTAACGGAACACAAATTCCGGATCGCACGGAATGGCACAACATCGTATTGTGGAGAGGATTAGCGGAAATAGCGGAAAAATATATCCACAAAGGTTCCAAAATTTTTATCGAAGGAAAAATCAGAACTCGTTCTTATGACGACCAACAAGGAATAAAACGATATGTGACTGAAATTTGGGGAGATAACCTTGAGTTACTGGACCGTAAACCGGATAATAATCAAAGTTATCCGTCTCAGACTTCCGGAGCTCAATCTTCTGTAGCAGAGGATGCCGTGCAACAAACTCCGCAGAAAGATGCAAAAACTTCAACTCCCGATCCTTTGGAAACGGAGGAAGATGACCTGCCTTTTTAAAAAGCTGAGACAGAATAGTGGGAACGTAAATTCCCGCTATTCTGTTTTTGTCTTTTCAACTATTAATTTTAACGAATGGACTCAGACTGTTTTTTATCTATTTTTCTTAATTCTTATTTTCTTCCTTTAGCAACAATCCCTTTTGTTGCATTATTAATCGCCGTTTTCCTTTTGTACGTATCAGCTCTTTTATCGGGAGCCGAAGCCGCTTTGCTTTCATTAAGTTCTTCCGAAAAATACGAAGCGGAAGAAGAAAATTCACAAAGCAAAAGCCGTGTCCGATTGTTATTGTCTCGTTCGGTTGAAGTTCGAATCAGTCTCACGATTTGGAACAGCTTACTTAAAACAGGTGTGATTATTCTGACATTACAAAGTATCGGCTACCGGGAAGATAAACACAATGGGTTATATTATTTCCTGATGGAAATAATGGCTTTAATTGTGTGTGTTCTTTTATTCGGAGAAGTTATTCCTCGAATTTATGCACAAAGTAATCCTCTGAAGTTTCTCAAAAAAACATCATCTCTTGTGCATTTTTTGGAAAAAATATCCCGACCGCTTTCTTCCTTGATTGCAAAAATATCGCTTTCGCTGCATCATTCTCAAAAAAGAAAAGGAAACGATGTGTCCGTCGATGAATTATCGAAAGCCTTAGAACTTACTTCCGATAAATTGAGCGAAGAAAAAAATATTTTAGAGGGAATTATTAATCTCTACAATAAAACAGCAGTCGAAATTATGACTCCACGGATGGATGTAGCCGCTTTGGATATTTCCGTGAAATTCAAGGAAGTTTTATCTTATATCGTTCAAATGGAGTATTCGCGCATTCCTGTATTTTCGGAAACCTTAGACGAAATTAAAGGTATTCTCTACATCAAAGATTTGCTTCCTTATTTAAAAGAATCGGACGATTTCGATTGGAAAAATTTAATTCGCTCCCCGTTTTTTGTTCCCGAAGAAAAAAAAATAGACGACTTGTTGGAAGAATTTCGAACGAATAAAAACCACATCGCAATTGTTGTCGACGAATATGGAGGAACTTCCGGAATTGTTACTATGGAAGATATTCTGGAAGAAATTGTCGGAGAAATTAATGATGAATACGACGATGAAGAAGAATTGAAACACACTCGTTTAAAAGACGGCTCTTTTATTTTTGAAGGGAAAATCCTTTTAACCGACTTTTTTAGAATTACACATGTCGAACCCAAAACTTTCGATAAATTTACTGAGGAAGTGGATTCTTTGGCCGGATTAATTCTCGAAATAAAAGGTGATTTCCCCGAAAAGAAAGAAGTGATTGAGTACGGCGATTATTCTTTCCGTATTTTGGACATGGATAATAAACGTATATTGAAAATCAAATTTCAGATAAATAAAAAAACGGAAGAAGAAAAATAATAATAATCGATGAAGTGTTTTCGTTTTGTTTTTTGTGTATTTGCACTCTCTTTTTTTTCGGCTTGCCAAGAATATTCTCCCAAACCGGAAGGTTATTTCAGGATTGATTTGCCCACTCAATCTTATGGTGCGGAAATGCAATTCAAGAACTTTCAATTCGATTTATCCAATCAAGCGGAAACAAAAATAAAAGAAGAAAATAAATCCGAAATTCTCTTTAATATTGCTTACGACAGGTTAAATGCAGATATTTTTTGTAGTTATATCCCCTTAAAAAGTAAAAATTTGGCACAACTTTCGGAAGAATGTCGTAAATTTGTTTACCTGCACGTCCTAAAAGCCGATGCGATAGAAGAGAGTTTTTACGAGAACAGCGACAAAAAAGTATATGCTTTGGTCTATAAAATCAAAGGAAATGTCGCCTCGCCGACGCAATTTGTTTTAACGGATAGTGTAAATTCTTTTTTGCGAGGAGCTTTGTATTTTAACAACGCCCCTAATCAAGATTCCATAGCTCCTGTTTTGGAGTATTTAGATGAAGATATTCAGATTTTAATTGAAAGTTTTCAATGGAAATAAAAGAAAAAATAGAATCATTAAGAAAAGAAATTGAACTTCTGAATTACCGGTATTATGTATTAAATCAGCCGACAATCAGCGATTTTGAATTTGATGGAAAGCTGAAAGAATTAGAAAACTTAGAGGCTGAATATCCGGAATATGCCGATCCTAATTCTCCCACGCAACGAGTCGGAAGCGATATAAATAATAACTTCGTTCAAGTCGAACACATCCATCCGATGCTTTCTCTTTCCAATACCTATTCGGAAGGAGAAATCAGGGAGTTTTACGACCGAACTAAAAAAGCTTTGAACGAAGACTTTGAGATTGTTTGCGAATTAAAATACGATGGCACGTCCATCTCTTTAATTTATGAAAACGGAAGTCTCATCCGCGCCGTAACACGAGGAGACGGAACCAAAGGCGACGACGTAACCGCAAATATTCGTACCATTAAAAGTATTCCGCTGAAGCTTCACGGAAATAATTATCCTCCTTTATTCGAGATAAGGGGAGAGGTTTTACTCCCTTGGAATACTTTCCATGAACTGAACGAAGAAAGAGAAAAAAACGAAGAGCCTTTGTTCGCCAATCCGAGAAATGCAGCCGCCGGTACATTGAAACTGCAAAACTCAAAAGTAGTAGCTCAACGTAAACTCGACTCGTATTTGTATTATTTATTGGGAGATAATCTGCCTTTCGACGGACATTACGAAAATCTGCAAGCGGTTAAAAACTGGGGATTCAAAGTGTCTGATGCAATCCGAAAATGTAAAACGATAGAAGAAGTTTTGCACTTTATCGACTATTGGGACAAGGAAAGAAAAAACCTGCCTGTCGCCACCGACGGAATCGTCCTGAAAATAAATTCCGGAAAGCAACAGCGCAATTTGGGATGGACGGCAAAATCTCCTCGTTGGGCTATCGCATATAAATTTCAGGCCGAATCGGCAGAAACCAAACTGCTTTCCGTCGAATTTTCAGTCGGAAGAACAGGAACCATTACTCCCATCGCCAATCTTGAGCCGGTGTTGTTGTCGGGAACTATCGTAAAAAGAGCTTCATTGCACAACGAAGATATTATCAACAAATTGGATATTCATTATGGCGACAGCTGCTATATTGAAAAAGGAGGAGAAATTATTCCGAAAATAACCGGAGTGAACAAAAATACACGGACCCTCTTTTTAGGCGAAAAAGTAACATTCGTCAAACAATGTCCGGCCTGCGGAACGCCGTTGATTCGTTTAGACGGAGAATCTGCGCACCATTGTCCGAATAATTCGGGATGTCCGCCGCAAATTAAGGGAATGATTGAACATTTCGTCAGCCGAAAAGCAATGAATATCAACGCCGGAGAAGAAACCATCAATCAGTTTTACGACAATGGATTGATACGAAACGCAGCCGATTTATATCATATTTCGTTGCAGGATATTCTGCGACTGGAACGTTGGGGTGAAAAAAGTGTCGCAAATTTCATGGAAAGCCTCGAAGTTTCCAAACAAGTTCCGTTCGAAAGGGTTTTGTTCGCTTTGGGAATACGCTTCGTGGGCGAAACGGTTGCCAAAAAATTAGCCAACGCATTTCATGATATCAACAATCTGATGAATGCTTCTTATCAACAACTGATTTCCGTAGATGAAATAGGAGAAGTAATCGCTCAAAGCATCATTCAGTACTTTTCGGAAGAATCCAACGTAAAACAGGTACAGAAATTACAGGAAAAAGGCTTGCAGTTTTCTTTATCGGAAAAAACCATGGCCGAACGTACCCGGCTTCTGAAAGGAAAAACATTCGTTATCAGCGGAGTATTTTCCGAACATTCGCGTGACGAATACAAAGAACTAATCGACAAGAACGGAGGGAAAAATACAAGCTCTATTTCTTCCAAAACCAATTTTGTTCTCGCCGGAGAAAATATGGGTCCGGCTAAGTTGGAAAAAGCACGAAAGTTGGGTATCAGGATAATTAATGAATACGAATTTCTTAAAATGATCAACGATTGATATGTATAAATTTATTTTGAGTAAAAAAATAAACAGCTATTACAGGAAGAATTCCCGGGAAAAGCGTTTTCTGAATTTCAAAGATATTCAATCCATTCTCATTTTGTTCGATACCGCCAATTACGACGCGGTTGACCTGTTCGTTAAGAAATTGAAGAAACTGAATAGACACGTAACGGCTTATGCCTACAAAGATAAATCGGACCAATACAATTATTCCGAAACGCCTTATCAAATTATAACCGCCAAAGAAGCCGGTGATTTATTCGACAATAAAGTCGAACAAATCGCAACGGAAATTCGAAATCAGACATTCGATGCGGTTTTCGATTTAACGCTCACACGTAACATTCCGTTGGAATACATTTTGATGCACGCTCACGCTCACGTTAAAGCCGGATTGAAAAAAAGTAATATTCCGCATTACGATTTGGCCATCATTTCCCTTCCGGAATCGGAAGACGACGATTCGAAGGTCAAAGAATTGGGAAAACAAATCATTTATTATTTGCATACGATTAAAACAAAACAGGTTTAAACAACAACAAATCATTCGGTTTATCCGTATATTGCACATCGAAATATTTTACTACCTTTGCTCATCAATATCGAAAATTAAATGGGAAGAATTAATCTAAATGGAATGGGAGTTGCTTTAATTACTCCGTTCAAGAAAGATGGAAGTGTCGATTATACTGCTTTGTCCCGAGTGGTGGATTATCAGTTGCAAAACGGCACCGATTACCTCGTTGTATTGGGAACCACTGCCGAAACACCGACTCTTACTCAAGAAGAACAAAAGAAAATTATCCGATTGGTTATTTCAAAAGTAAACAGACAAATTCCCGTTGTTCTGGGAGTGGGAGGAAATAACACTCATGCACTCGTTCAAAAATTGAAGACGGACGACTTTTCCGAAATCGATGCCATCCTTTCGGTTGTGCCTTACTATAATAAACCCTCTCAAGAAGGTATATATCAGCATTATAAACACGTGGCGAAAGCTTCTCCGGTTCCGATTGTCCTTTACAACGTTCCGGGAAGAACCGGCGTGAACATGTCGGCCGAAACAACGTTGCGCTTGTCGAAGGATTTCGATAATATTGTTGCTGTCAAAGAAGCATCGGGAGACATGACTCAAATAGGCCGAATCATCAAATACAAACCCGATGATTTTCAGGTTATTTCCGGCGACGACGGAATCACTTTTCCCTTAATCACATTCGGAGCTGTCGGAGTTATCTCCGTTATCGGAAACGCTTTCCCGAAAGAATTCAGCCGAATGGTCCGTTTGGCTTTGAACGGCGATTACGCCAATGCGCTATCCATTCACCAAAGTTTTACGGAATTATTTGACTTGCTGTTTGTCGACGGAAATCCCGCCGGAGTGAAAAGCATGTTAAACATGATGGGATACATTGAAAATGAATTACGTTTGCCTCTTATTCCTACCCGCATCACTACTTACGAAAAGATTCGAAACATTCTTTTGGACTTAAATATCAAGTGCTGAAACAACTCCGTGTCGGTTCGCTTACATTCTGAGAGTAACGAAGCAGGCCGTTCATCTGCGGTGAGCGCAGACGCCCATCTGCGGTGGGCGCAGACGTCCCTCTGCGGTGAGCGCAGACGTTCCTCTGCGGTGGGCGCAGATGCCCATCTGACTCCGAGTCAGACGCTCGTCTGACGCCGAGTCAGATAAACGACAACGAAAATCAATGAACTGCCGCCTGTCGCGGGTCCTCGTTGTTCGGTGCGATGAAGGATGAATAATAAAGATACATCGGAGTCGGCAAGCCGTTTATTTTGCTTGCCGTTTTACTTTGTAAGAACAATTCACTTGGCCCGCCATGATTTTGTTCAGTTTGGAGCGAATCAATTGTTTCCGCATGCCGCTGATCCGGTCGACAAACATGATTCCTTCCAGATGGTCGTATTCGTGTTGAATAACGCGGGCAACATAACCTTCGTAGATTTCATCGTGAGCTTGCAGATTCTCGTCCAAGTATTGAATCCGAATACGATTGGCACGAGGGACTTTTTCATGAATATTGGGAATGGAAAGACATCCTTCCTCCATGATTTCTTCGTCTTCGCTTTTTTCGATGATGTGAGCGTTGATGAATGCCTTTTTAAATTCTTTGCAAGAGGAATCTTTTTCTCCGTAAGGACTTAAATCGATAACCAGAATTCTATCTTCCAGCCCTATCTGAGGAGCCGCCAATCCGATTCCGTCCGCAAGATACATTGTTTCGAACATATTGTCGATAAGTTGCTTCAAATCAGGGTAATCGGGAGAAATGTCCTTTGTTACTTTTCTCAGTACAGGATGTCCGTATAAATAAACAGGTAATATCATTTTCTTGTTGATTCTAAATAAGTTTGTAATAAAATGGTTGCACTCAATTCGTCGACCAGTGCTTTATCTTGTCTTTTTGTTTTTTTTAATCCGGCATCAATCATTGTTTGATGGGCCAATACGGAAGTAAATCGTTCGTCAACCATTTGAATCGGCATGGCCGGAAAGGCTTTTTGAAGTTCTTTCTTAAAGATTTCAACTCGTTGCATATTTTCCGAAAGAGAGTAATTCATTTGTCGGGATTCCCCTAAAATAAATAATTCGACGACGTTCTCTTTCGTATATTGCTTGAGAAAGGAAATCACTTCATGACTCGGAACGGTTTTCAGGCCTCCCGCTATAATTTTTAACGGGTCCGAGACAGCAAGTCCTGTCCTTTTTTTCCCATAATCAATTGCAATTATTCTTCCCATTTCGAGGGGCAAAGATACGAATTTTAGATTGTTTAGCCTCTATACAACGGGAAAAAAGAAGATTCGGGCGGAGTTTCTCCGTATTTTGCATAAAGTAATTCGCGGTAAGCTTCTCTGTTGTGAATATATTTCCACATTCTGAATGAAAAATGCTCATGTGAAAAACGGGACTTGAACTGAAAAAGAGAATCGTCGGTACTGGCGCGTCCGCCTCCCAAATGAAGCCACGACATTTTTTTCTCCATTCCTTTTTTTCGGGCGGCATCCAATACCAATTTCAGGGGACTCGCCTGTAAATATCGATTACTTGTGGCATTTAAATGCGCTTGCATAATCGAATTGCAATAAGTGCACAAAGACCCCGAAGTTATTTCATTTTCATGATAAGCCAACAAAATGGCAGAATCTATAGTTTTCAGGAAGGAATAGAAATAATCATCGGCAAAATAATACTT
>JAIRRK010000091.1 GCA_031256015.1 Dysgonamonadaceae bacterium | reverse complement strand
AATTACGGAGTTGATTATCTGAATAATAAACAACCTCATTTTTCTCCCGTTCCCTCTACGTGGAAGAAAATGTTGAATATTCTGCTTTTCTGGGCAGGAAAAAACGTTGATGCTTTTCGTTGCGATATGGCCGAAATGGTTCCGGTCGAGTTTTGGAATTGGGCAATCGGCGAGGTGAAAAAACAATTTGAAGGTATTCTTTTCATTGCCGAAGTATATAATCCCGAACAATACCGAAATTATCTTCGTATCGGGAAATTCGACTATCTCTACGATAAAGTGGGTTTATACGATACATTGAAAAATATCATGATAAATAACCAATCGGCACATTCCGTAACGGGTTGTTGGCAGTCGGTCGATGATATTCAATCCAACATGCTTAACTTCTTGGAAAATCATGACGAGCAACGAATTGCCTCCGATTTCTTTGCAAAAAATCCTTTCAAAGCTTTGCCGGCTCTTGTTGTATCGGCAACAATGAACTCGAATCCTTTTCTGTTGTATTTCGGTCAGGAACTCGGAGAAAAGGGAATGGACTCGGAAGGGTTCAGCGGACTTGACGGTCGGACGACTATTTTTGATTATTGGAGTATCGAATCGATTCGCAATTGGAGAAATAAAGGGCAGTATAATGAAAATCTTTTATCTGAAGAGCAAAAAGAATTGCGAAATTATTACATCAAGATTCTTCAATTATGCAATCAAAACAAGGCCATCAGAGAAGGACAATTTTACGATTTGATGTATGTAAATACCGGAAAACCCGATTTTAATCCTCACAGACAATTTGCGTATATGCGTTGTTACGAAGAAGAATTGCTGTTAATTGTCGCTAATTTCGATGATCGACCGACGGATGTAAATGTATTTATTCCTGCGCATGCTTTCGAATATTTTGGAGTGAGAGAAGATAAAATCAAAGCCGTTAAAGAATTGATAACAAACGAAAAGTATGCTGCGGACTTATCGAAAGATTCCGATTTTTCCGTTCATATAAAGGGAAATAACGCCGTGATTGTTCAATTTAAAGCCGATTGTCGGCCATTACGAGTTAAGAAGTAAAGGCACGCTAAAGATACGATAAGACACAAAAAAAGCATTTCTCTTTGTCAATTTAGTTTAATTAAACAGAAAATAATTATCTTTGCAGGCATGAAAATAAAGAATGAAAATTTACATACCGTGTTCAAATCTGTCATCATTGAAGTTTTGGATAATTATGAAGCTTCTCAGCCCGGTGACACGTTGAGTGACCTGTTTATCCGGTTTAATGAAGAAACCGGAATTTTGACGTTGTTCGACGATATGGGAAAAAACATTTTTTCCGTCGATTTGAATGAAAAGGATGTTTCTTTTCAAAACGATTCAAAAAGGGAATTCATTTATTCCGCAAAAGAAATCTTAAACGCATTGGAAAAAGAAGGGGTCTTTAATAAAGAATATATCTACAAACCTTTCACGGTTAATTTAGTCGACGAAAATTTAGTGATACAAGAGGAACTGATTTTTATTGACGACAATACTCTCCCGCTTAACAATGATATTTTGGAAACCTTGGATAAGGAATTAGATGATTTTTTTAACCGATTAATGAATTGACAATTAACGCCGCTATAGCTCAGTTGGTAGAGCAACACATTCGTAACGTGTAGGTCACGAGTTCGAGTCTCGTTAGCGGCTCACCATCAATCCGGATTCTCTTGTTCATTCAATAAGAAAAGATCTTTGAGTCTCTGATTCAATTCTTTCACATAATTGTCTATTCGTCTTTTCTCCCGGGAGTCTGTGTTTTTCTCTTTGGTGAAATTTTCCTGCGCTATGGCGGCCCACAGCAAAGCACTGTTTACATCGTCCGACATTTCGCAACAAACGGCAATGTTATTGGCTAATTTTCCTTTGTCGGAAAAGCTGTTCGACTTATCGTATTCCGTCAGTAATATTTTTTGGGCTTGTTCCCAATTTTTGTTTTTCACGTAGCTGTACGCTTCTCTTAATCGGGCGTCGTGTCCGGTGTATAAAAAACGCTCTTGAGTAACCCACGACGGAACGATTCGTTGAACGATTTTTTGTGCCAAAATAATCATTAATTCATTGATGGAAGATTCCGGTATGTTTTGTGTAACCGAAACCGAATCTTCGTAAAAAGTGTCTTTTATGTGTAAGCTGTCCGAAACAGAGAAGGTATAAACCGGTTCTTCCTTGTTGTAAATATACATATTTCCATCAGCTTTGCCATGAACCCTCAAATCAACGAAATGACTTGCGTAATCCGACTGTTCTTTCCCGGTCTTTTTTACTTTTTCTTCCAAGGAAAACAAAATACGGTCGAGCGACAAAATGGCGTCAAAAGATAAAGTATCTAATATTTCTTCTTTTATTTCTTGGGGAACAGGTTCGATTTTCAGCCATTCACCGTCGTTTCGCAAAGATGTTTTTGAAAGCGAGACTTCATTAAAGAAACGGGTTCGGGAAAGCTGTCGGGTTAAATCGAATGTTAAATTTTGGCCGACCGAATCCCATTGAATCGGAAATTCTTTGGACTGAATGCCGTTGTATTCTTGAGTGATTCCCGAATTGTTCGGTTGAGGCGCGGCATTATTTACGATCAGCACTTTGGCAATATCGACAGGTAAAGTCACGTCGGCCGGCTTTTTTACTTCAATGAGCAACGGCTGAACCGACACACAAGAAGAAAAGCTTATAAGAACAAAAAACATCAAAGAGAAAAAAGTAATTAGTGTTCTCATGCGTTCATTCTTGAATCATGATTCATTCAATCCTCCGATACTTTCTTTCAGCGAAGCGATTTTGCTTTCGGCATCGGCTTTTTTCTTGCGTTCGGCCGCTACGATTTCAGGTTTGGCATTGGCCACAAAACGTTCGTTGCCCAGCTTGTTCATAACCGAAACAAGGAATCCCTCGTAATACGCAATTTCCGCTTCTATTT
>JAIRRK010000047.1 GCA_031256015.1 Dysgonamonadaceae bacterium | reverse complement strand
CAAACCTCCGAGGCGGGACGAAACGCTTGAATACCTACTGAAACCGGCATGTTTTATGACCGTGTGTTAGGCTGCGTTATTTTTATTTTTTTCTTTATATTCTCTTTTATAATATTTATATCCCCATCTTATCAGAAAGAACACAAGTATCACGACCCATAAATAAGTCAATAGCGTTATTAAATGTAAGAATACTTGCCATCCATCCTTCAAAGCATCCCAAAAATCACCAAAGAATCGCTTGGAATATTTGATATTTTCATAAAACGAAATCCTGATAGTACTATAATTTACTTGGTCTGTCAAGTATTTTAATCGCCCTTCAATAGATTCAATGTCAGCTCTTAAATCAGTCAATTGTTTTTGAATCTCCAGAGTCTCAGATAGATTTTTTGCTTGTTTTAATAAGTCAGACAATTTTTGCTCGGATTCCTTTTTTATTTTAATCCTTGCTTGTATATCAATAAACTCTTCCGTGACATCTTTTATTTGTGTCGATTTATTATCAAGTTCCTTAATATTCACATTGGCTACAATAAAATTGAGAAGACTATCAAATCTCTCTGCTGGAACTCTTAATGTTAAATCAAATCCAGTCCGATTACTGTAATTAAATGTGTTCTCCTCTGATATGTAAGCCCCATATCCTTTTAAAGAATTTTTAATCAGAGAATATGCCTCTTGATTGTCTTTTGTTCTAAACCGCAAATTTGCCTCTTTAATCAGTTTTCGTAAATCTTTGTCAATTTTATCAGTTGCCGGTTGATTATTCATCAATTCATTCGATTCAGCCGATTCAATTCCTGATTTTCCACAACCAATCAATAAAGTTGTCAGAATTAATAACTGTAATATTCTTTTCATATTGTTAATCATTTGTTGTAGTGTCTTTATAATGCAGCCTAACTTGTTTGTTGCTATAACTTTGTTACTAAATATATCCATATTTTGGAAATAGTGTGTACTTTATTGTTACATAATATCTCATCTGTTTTAAATCTCCATGTCGTCGAATGGAGATTTGATTTTCTGAATGCTTTTTGTTGTAACATGGGTATATATTTCTACTGTTTTTTCGCAAGAAAAATGAAAGAAAAAGTGGTCTTTTTTTACTTATGTCTTTCGGGGTATTGATATTCATTTATTAGTAGTTTTAGATGTTTTTCATATCCGGTTACAAAGATAAGAACTTTTTTCTATATTTTATAAAACAAGAGAAAAAAGAAGAAAAAAGCTGAAGCAACTTCCCTCTTCCTCTTTTCCTTGATACCTAAGTACACGGAAAAAAGAGGAAGAAAGAAAGCCGCATTTTTAATTATTTTTGCGTTGCACAAAGCCGGATACATCAATGAATTTTCATTGATAATCGGTTTCTTATTCGGTCGAATTTAATGTTGTAAGTACAAAATCCTCCAATTCTTCTCCTCTCAAATTATCTGCGATAATATTTCCTTCCGGGTCGATGAATACGGTGTACGGAATCTCATTCACCTGATAAGCTTTTGTCGCACTACTTTCTCTTTTCAGATCCGACACTTGAGGCCAAGTCATATTATAATCTTTCACGGCTTTCATCCATGCGGTTTTATCCTCATCTAAAGAAACTCCGATTATTTCGAAATTCCGGTCTTTCATACTTTCATAAAACTCAACCAAAGAAGGAATTTCCCGTATGCATGGCGGACACCACGATGCCCAGAAATCAATTAAAAGGAACTTCCCTTTTCCGACATAATCGGAAAGAGAAACTTTTTTCCCGTTTATATCGGTAGATGTAAAGTCGAGGTATTTTGTTCCGGAAGTAAATTTACTTCTCATTTTTTCTGCTTGTGCCAAAATGTCCACTACTTTCGGGTTGGAAGCGAATGATTCGTCGGTCAAAGCCAAAATACTATCAATTTCAGAGACCGTAAATAAATGCGGATTACCGGTAAAAACAATTTTACCGAACGGATTATCGATATTGTTGAAAACATAAGTAACTACATTATTTTTAACCTCGTTGAAAATTTGCATATATTCCGTATTCAGTTGAAACAGTTCTTCTTTCGTCAGGTTTTCATCGTCGGTTTTTCCAACGATTCGATTTGCATTGTCGGTTAAAATTATCTGTTGATCTTTGAATTGTTGATAATCTTCGTTTTCTTTATCTCCTTTTATAACAGCATCATTTCCGGCTATTTCCATAGTGATTTTCCCCGGTTGTATCAATATCGGGATTCCCAGAGCCAAATTGTCGTATACTCCTTTCGCATCAATGAACGCATAATAAATAGTGGGTTCTTCGATTACTCCTTTAAATTCAAAATGATTGTTTTGGATAAGAGCCGAATCGACATCCAGCGTTTCAAAACCGGTTTCATCGGTTTGATAAATGACTACATACTCCCCATTTAAATCCCTGTCGGTAACCACGCCTTTTATCGTATATTCGTTTTCGTTACGACAAGAAGCCAACATCAAAACAAGAGCGGCAAAGCTTACTATTTTCTTCATATTACATTAATTAAAGTTTGAACGACAAAGATAGTTACTCTTGGAAGAACTTTCAAATAATACTTCTTCCTATTTTTACTGAAAATTTCTTACAACTGAAAAACAACAGGCATATAAACTTTTACTCGAACGGCTTCTCCGTTGATATATCCGGGATTCCAGCGAGGCATTTGATTCAACACTTTCACGGCTTCCTGATCCAGCGAAATAAATACTCCTTTTTCGATTTTAATATCGGAAACCGAACCGTCTTTGTTGACAATAAAAGAACACCAGACTCGGCCTTGCTTTTTCTGAGTGCTTGCGGAAGCCGGATAAAGCGCATGACTGAAGATAAATCGTGTTAAAGCGGTTATTCCGCCGGGAAATTCGGGGTCAACATCCGATTTTGCATGAACAATATCTTCCGCTTTTTCTTCCTGAATAAAATCGGGTGTTCCCGTTTCGGAACTATCTTTCGGAGTTTTGACGGAATCAATTGTAACTATTTCATTCAAAGACATTTCGGTTTCATCCACTATATTATAATCTTCCAAAACAACTGTTTGTTTTTCCGGTGGAATTTCCGTTTCGGAGTTTTGATTTATTATTCGGTCATCAATCGCAATTAATTCTTCTTCAATAAACACCGCCGGAAAGCCTTCCCATTCCGGATTGTCCGATTGCTCCGTTCTCCATTCAAGTAAAACAAATAACGAAGATAAAGCCACAATCATCCCTAACAGGAAGAAAGTCGGTTTTTTGTTTTCCAAATCGGCTTGCGAACTTTTTTTTATTTCCATCACTTTGCAAAAATACAATTCTTTTGGTTTTTCTTCGTTATATTTGTGCTGTCAAATCGAAAAACATGTATAGATTACTTATTATTTACTTCCTGTTTCTTATTTCTTTTTCTATTGCCGGGCAATCGGGAAGAACGTCGTTCGATTATCTGTTACTGCCTCATTCGGCACGTTCGGCTGCCTTGGGCGGAAATAACATCTCAGCCGTCGAAACAGACATATCGCTTGTTTACGATAATCCGGCCTTTTTGGGATATGAAATGGATAAGGTGCTTCATGCCGGATACATGATGTATGTTTCGGATATTAGTGTCGGAAATGTAGCTTTTGCAAAGCAACTGAACGATCGGGGTTCCATCGGGATTGGCGTTCTTTACGGGAATTACGGGAAAATGAAAGAAACAACCGAAGAAAATGAAGTTATCGGCGATTTGACAGCCAACGACATTTGTGCAAATATCTTCTTTGCTCATGATTTGACGGAAAAACTTCGAGGAGGAATCACCGGAAAGTTTTTTTATTCGAACTATCATCACAATACGGCGATAGGAGCAGGGGTTGACTTAGGTTTAAGTTATTATGACGAAGACAGGAAACTTTCGTTTGGTTTAGTCGGAAAAAATCTCGGTCGCCAGATTAAAGCCTACGAAGAAGACTTAGCCGGTTTGCCTTGGGATATTCAGTTCGGATTCAGTAAGCGATTAGACAAAGCTCCCATTCGTTTCTCGGTAACAGCCGTACATTTGAAAAAATGGAAATTCGACAATTACAACGGTGTGGAAGATTCATTTGGAAAAACACTGGCAAAACATTTAATTATCGGAGCGGAAATTCTTCCGACAAATAACTTTTGGATTGCCTTGGGTTATAACGGCAAAAGAAGTTCGGATATGCACTTGCAGGAAGGAAATAAACTTGGCGGATTTTCAATTGGAGCCGGACTTTGGGTGAAATCATTCAGTTTCTCTTGTGCGGTAGGAAAATACAATGTATCGGCAACATCATTTCTGTTTAGCGTATCTAAATCGTTTACAGAACCCCAATTATAATTATGGACAAGAAAAAAATAATTATTGCAATCGACGGACATTCTTCGTGCGGAAAAAGTACAATGGCGAAAGATTTGGCAAAAACCATCGGATATGCCTATATCGACAGTGGAGCCATGTACCGCGCGATTACTTTGTACAGTTTGGAAAATAAACTTTTTCACGGAAATGAATTGGATTCGGATGGGTTGAAAAAAGAACTGAAAAATATTCATGTTTCGTTTCGGTTCAATCCGGAAGCAGGACGTTCCGAAACTTACCTGAACGGTCGAAATGTAGAAAAGGAAATCCGAAGCATGGAAGTGGCCGATAAAGTCAGTATCATTGCCGCAATCGGATTTATTCGGGAAGAGATGGTTTGCCAACAGCAAGCGATGGGAAAAGAAAAAGGCATTGTGATGGACGGCCGCGATGTAGGAACGGTGGTCTTTCCCGATTCCGAATTGAAGATATTCGTTACGGCTTCTCCCGAAATACGCGCTCAACGTCGCTTGGACGAGCTGAAAGTCAAAGGCGAAGAGGCTTCTTTTGAAGAAGTTTTGAATAACCTGAAAACGAGAGATTACATCGATTCGACACGAAAAGACGGGCCTTTAAAACAAGCTGATGATGCTCTTGTTTTAGACAATTCTCATCTAACGATTGAAGAGCAAAATAAAAAATTGTTGGATTGGTACCGCGCAAGGGTGTAAATATTCCAAATCACATAAAAAAGGCTCCGGAAAATTTATCGGGAGCCTTTCCCCTTTTTGTTTCATTCTGACAGGGGATTTTTTTCGGGACCTTTTTATCCCAGATAACTTTTCAGCAAATCGTTTTTGTTGCTTTGCTTTAACTTTCTGATTGCTTTTTCTTTAATTTGTCTTACACGCTCGCGCGTCAGACCAAATTCATCACCAATCTCTTCTAAAGTCATTTCTTGGTGGCTGATTCCGAAGAACATTTTAATAATCTCTCTTTCTCTTTCGCTTAAAGCCGACAAAGCCCTGTTGATTTCTTTTGAAAGAGATTCGTTCATTAAAGAACGATCAGCTATCGGAGCATCTTCATTAACAAGTACATCCAACAAGCTGTTGTCTTCTCCTTCCACAAAAGGGGCATCAACAGAAATGTGCCTTCCCGATACCTTCAATGTATCCGAGATTTTATCTACCGGAATATCCAACTCTTTCGCCAACTCTTCGGGAGAAGGTTTTCTCTCATGTTCCTGCTCAAACCTTGAAAAAGCCTTGGTAATCTTGTTCAAAGACCCAACCTGATTCAAAGGCAAACGAACAATGCGAGATTGCTCAGCCAAAGCTTGTAAGATTGATTGACGAATCCACCAAACGGCATAAGAAATAAATTTAAATCCGCGAGTTTCATCGAATTTTTCGGCGGCTTTGATTAGGCCTAAATTGCCTTCGTTGATTAAGTCGGGTAGACTTAAACCTTGATTTTGATACTGTTTTGCAACCGAAACGACAAAACGAAGGTTTGCTCGCGTTAATTTTTCCAATGCGGCCCGATCGCCACGCCTGATAGCCTGTGCCAATTCAACTTCTTCTTCTACCGTAATAAGATCTTCTCTTCCTATTTCTTGAAGATACTTATCCAATGAAGCACTTTCTCGATTGGTAATTGACTTTGTAATTTTTAATTGTCTCATTCAATCAATAATTATATAGTGTGTAGGAAAATGGGAACGCAAGAATACAAAAAAACAATCATTTGTCAAAATTCTCTTATATTTTTGTATTCCCATTTTTGATTTAAATTTAATCGTTCAGATCAATCGCAAAAAAGCGAACCCGATCATTGGGATGAAAACCTTTGATATAAAGAACCCTTTCATCCGGGTCTTGTTTGAGCACAGACTCAATTAATTTCGTCAATGAGTTTGCCGAATCTATCCGATTATCATTAACGGTTAAAATAATGAATCCGTCTTTTATTCCGACATTTTTCAGCTTTCCGTTGGAAACTTTTATCACTTCCACTCCATAACTCACTCCGGCTTTCCTTTTTGCTTCGGTCGTCATATCCTGAAACGAAGCACCAAGAACATCAGAAACACTTCGATGTTTAATCACTTCCGTTGTTCCTTGATCGTTTTTCAGTTCAACTTTATATATTTTCTTTTCATCTCCTCTTTGAATTTCTACCCCAACCGTATTTCCGGGACTATAACGACTGATTTGCGCCCGTAATTCTTGGAAATTATTAATTCTATGATTATTCATTCCGATAATTACATCTCCTTCTTTCATTCCTGCTTTTTCGGCAGAACTATTTGTTGAGAATCCGCTCACATAAACGCCGTCTTTTACTTTTAGCTTTTCGTATTTCTCAGGTTCTATTTCCTTCAAAACATCTAATTCAGTCACGGTGACTCCCAACACGGCTCTTTGCACCACTCCGTATTGTTGAATGTCCGAAGCAACTTTTCTTACCAAGCTGATAGGAACTGCAAATGAATATCCGACAAAATTTCCGGTTTCGGAATAGATCATGGTATTGATTCCGATCAATTCACCTCTTGTATTCACCAAAGCTCCTCCGGAATTTCCCGGGTTAACCGCAGCATCAGTTTGTATAAACGATTGTATTTTTTCCGCTTGAATTCCTCCTTGATCAGGTCCGAAAGGATTTCGTCCGCTCCCTGAATAGCTGTCGGAAAAACCTCTTCCCGTTGCACTTACAATACCTGCAGTTACGGTTGAAGTTAAGTTAAACGGACTTCCCACGGCTAACACCCATTCACCGATTTTCAGAGCGTCTGAATCGCCAAAAGGAATAACCGAAAGATTCTTTTCTTCTATTTTTAACAAAGCAATATCTGTTGATTCGTCACCTCCGATTAATTTAGCGGTATATTTTCGATTATCATTTGTTGTTACTTCAAGTTCATCGGCACCTTCAATTACGTGATTATTGGTAACGATGTATCCATCGGTCGAAATAATTACTCCAGAACCGAAACCCACACGAGGTTGGTTTTGATAAGGAGACGATTGTCGCCCGAAAAAGAATTCAAACGGATCGAAATACCTCTGATTATCCCTCCTTTGGCTTGGTTTTGCTACTGATTTTATATGCACAACCGCATTAACACTTTGCTCTGCCGCCAGAGTAAAATCGGTATTTTCCGCTGCTGTCAAATTGTAAGCTACCGGTTGATATCCGGTTTGATTAAACTCTCCGTTTGCAGATACAGCTTTCAGATTATTTTTATTTAAGTGCGAATAAGTTCCAACCGCTATTCCTGCACTTAACATGCCTGTTAGCAAAAAGCTAAAAAACAGCTTCCAGTTCATATTCATATTCATTTCTACTTATTAATTGGGGGATAATTTTTTTTATTCTACTGAGTTTCTGTACAAATAACGTACTAAACTCAATTTTTGGTTTTATATTTTAGCAAATTTAACCCTAAAAGATTGGCTTAAATCAAAATTAACAGTAACCTGTCATTCTTTCCGATTGTTGCATTATTAAAAAAGAAATTGTACCTTTGCGGCGAATTTTATGGCAGATTTATTTCGGGATGTAGCTCAGCCCGGTAGAGTACGCGTCTGGGGGGCGTGTGGTCGCAGGTTCAAATCCTGTCATCCCGACAAATTTAACAAGCAACTATCTAAAATAAAGGTAGTTGCTTTTTATTTCTCTGTGTTTTTCTCTGTTTCTTGAGAAAATACATTCAAATTAAAATCTTTTTGACATAGTCTAACATTGAATGATACTGTTTGATATTTACCCCTCCTCCCAACCTACGTATTCCGCCACTCCCTGTAAAAGAAAGAGATATTGAGCTATATTGACCAATTGTTTGTTGTATATGCCACTGAAAAAATTTCAGAAAATTTTTTTCAAAAATCCCCAAAGAGTTATTGAATTGTTTTTTTTACTTCTTCTTCAAATTGGGTTACACTAAAATAATCTGTACTGAAACTTGGAATAATTGAATGTTCATAATATACTTTCTCCATTACACCAATAATCATTTCTTCTGTTACATTTTCATTTTTAGGGGTGTCTAATACTACAATACTATCATGTAGATTAACAGTTTCAATACCCATCTCAAATAAATTGGTTAAGATAGAATGAAATATTTTAGATTCTGTTTGCGTTAGGATTGCAGATAAATCTTTATAACTCTCTTTCTTTAATTTGTTATTGATGATTGAATATACATTAGGATATTTATCCATAAAACTTTCAGCAAATTCAGACCATTTATGACCATGTCTTTTTCCAAAGAAAATATCTTTAAACATTTCAATTTTCACATCAGTCCTGGTATACTTAGGAAATGTATCTGTAAATTCATCCCAAAACAATCCTTTCATTGTTACATATAGATATAATGCCACATCATCAGGTACACTTTTCTTGTTGATTTTGTTGTAGTTATCCAATAGTTGGGGAACATAATATATATAAGAATTTAAGGAAGAATAAGAATTAATTATTTTAATAAAATCAAAATTAATATCATAATAATTTATTAATTGATTATTTAATAA